>DASVGZ010000130.1:0-4300 GCA_036379275.1 Acidiphilium sp.
CTTTCCATTGCCGTATGCGATCGTCTGTGAATTCGTACGCAAGACGCACCGGACGATGTTCAACGGCTTCATGGATGCCTGCCTGTCCGTCGGTTATTTCATCGCGCCATTGCTCGGGTTTCTGGTTTTTCCGAACTTTGCTCCTGAAATATCATGGCGGATTTTTTTCATGATTGCCGCGACGCCGATCATCTGGGCCGCTGTTGTCTACTGGCTGATGCCGGAAAGCCCGCGCTGGCTCGCGCGGCATGGCCGGTTCGAGCAGGCCGAGGCGACGCTCAGCCGGCTGGAACGCCTGTCACGTGCAGCGATCGGTCATGATCTGGCTGAGCCGGCCCCAATTGTGACGACGCATGAAGTCACCCCTGTGTCGGGAAGTTTCAGGCAGTTATTCGGCCCCGATCTGATCGGCCGGACCGTGGCGCGCTGTATTTCGGCGATCGGCGTATTTTTCATGTTCTATGTCGTGATGAGCTATATGCCGACGATCTTTGTTGCCCATGGCCTCAAGTTCGCCACCTCGCTGGTATTCACAGCAATCATCACCGGCGCCGCGATTCCGGGCAAGCTTGTGAACGGCTGGGTGGCGGAGCGGCTCGGGCGGCGGTTCGCTTATGTCATTTTCATGGGCTTTGCGGGTCTTGGCGCGGTTTTGTTCGCTGTCGCGGGCTCTGTGGTCGGTAGTGTCGCCTTTGCCTGCGTGATGTCCTTTTTTGGTACGGGTGCGTTTCCGGCGCTCAAGATGTCGTTTGCAGAACAATACCCGATCGAATTGCGGGCGACCGGAGCGGCAACTGTCGAAACCGTCTCACGATTTTTCGGTGGTGTCGTAGGCGCCTATCTACTGCCGATCCTGTTGCATAGAGCAGGGCAGGAGGTGAGTTTCATCATCATCGCGGTCGTCGCGCTCATCGGAATTATCGTCGAACTGACTTCAACGATCGAAACTCAAGGCAAGACTCTGGAGGAACTGGAAAACGCCGTGCCGCACGAGGCAATCGGCACCGTGGCGGCCGGGAAACCGCAACATCTTGGGTAGCTGTTCTATCCCGGGCGTACCGGTCAGACGGTGGCACCATCCACATCCAGCGCATAGCCGGCGGCGCGCACCGTCCGCACCGGATCGATTTCGCCCGGAGCATTGATCGCCCGACGCAGCCGGCGGATGTGTACATCCACCGTGCGCGGCTCGACATGGATATCCCTGCCCCATACCGCATTCAGAACATCCTCGCGTGAAAATACCCTGCGTGGGTGCCGCATGAAGAATTCGAGCAGGCGGAATTCGGTCGGGCCAAGCTGCAGCGGTTTTGCGCCACGGGTGACCCGGTGCGTCACCGGATCGAGTTCGATATCGTGAAACGCCAGAGGCGATTTCACCGGCTTTGTGCCGGAGCGACGCAGCAGGGCGCGGACGCGCGCGATCAACGCCTCCGGCGAGAACGGCTTGGTGATGTAATCGTCGGCTCCGGTTTCCAGCCCGCGCACTGCGTCCTGATCCTCGGCGCGGGCGGTCAGCATGATGACCGGCAGATCGCGTGTCGCCGGCCGCCGTCTCAACTGCCGGCAGATCTCGATGCCGGACAGGGTCGGCAGCATCCAGTCGAGAAGCACAAGATCGGGCGGTTCTTCGGCAATTCTGACCAACGCCTCGCCGCCATCGCCGGCCTCGTCCACCCGGAATCCCTGTTTTTCGAGATTGTAGCGCAGCAGAGTGACCAGCGCTGCCTCATCCTCGACGATCAGAACGAGGGGTTTTGCGCTCCCGTCCATTGGCACCGCCCTTACTCGTTCCCCTGTCGCGCCCAGGCGGCGAGCAGGTCGCTCTTCGGTCGCGCATCCGGCAGGGTTTCGCCGGTCGCCGCGTAATAGGTCAGTTCGGCGACATTGGTGGCATGATCGCCGATCCGTTCCAGATTCTTCGCGATGAACAAAAGATGCGTACAGGCCGAGATATTGCGCGCATCCTCCATCATGTAGGTGATCAGTTCGCGGAAAATGGTAGTGTAGAGATCGTCGATCATCTGGTCGGTCTGCCAGACCGTCAGCGCCTTCCGTGGATCGGCCTCGGCGATCGCATCGATCGTGAGTTTTAGATTCTCCTGTACCAGACGAGACATCTGGGCGAGACTGGTGAGCGGATAGAACGGTGTCGCCGCATTCAAAATCAGTGTCCGCTTGGCGACATTCGCCGCATAGTCGCCGATCCGTTCGAGATCGGTGGTGACCTTCAGCGCCGCCACGACATGGCGCAGATCGTCGGCCACCGGCTGACGCAGGGCCAGCACGCGGATCGCGAACTGCTCGATCGCCCGCTCCTCCGCATCGACCCTGGCATCGAACTCCACCACCTTCGAGGCCAGCGCGGCATCCCGGGTGAGCAGCGCGGTCACCGCGTCGGCAAGCTCGGTCTCCACCAGGCCGCCCATCGCCGCCATCATGTCGCGCAGCCGGCCGAGATCGGCCTCGAACCGGCTCAATATGTGCTTCGGTTCCTCGGTCATCGTCCGCTCCTCAGCCGAACCGGCCGGTGATGTATTCCTGGGTGCGCTTCTCGCGCGGTGCGGTGAACATCCGCGTCGCGTCGGCAACCTCGACCAGTTCGCCCAGATAGAAGAACGCCACCCGGTCCGCGCAGCGCCCCGCCTGCTGCATGTTATGGGTGACGATGACGATGGTGAAATCGCGCTTCAACTCATCGATCAACTGCTCGATCTTCAACGTCGAGATCGGGTCGAGAGCGCTGGTCGGCTCGTCGAGCAAAATCACCTGCGGCCGCACCGCGATGGTCCGCGCGATGCACAGGCGCTGCTGCTGCCCGCCGGAGAGCGCCAGCGCCGAGGCGTGCAGCTTGGTCTTCACCTCGTCCCACAACGCGGCGCGGATCAGCGAGGCCTCCACCCGCTCGTCCATCTCCGCGCGCGACAGGCTTTCATGCAGCCGCACTCCGAAGGCGATATTCTCGTAGATGCTCTTGGGAAATGGCGTCGGTTTCTGGAACACCATGCCAACCCTGCGACGCAGCCGGTCGATATCGGTGCCGGGTCCGATGATGTTCTCGCCGTCCAGCAGAACCTCGCCCTCGGCGCGCTGACCGGGGTAAAGATCATACATCCGGTTGAGCACGCGCAGGAGCGTGGACTTGCCGCAGCCGGAGGGGCCGATCATCGCCGTGGTCTGCCGGTCCGGAAAATCGATCGAGACCGATTTCAACGCCTGGGCCGCACCGTAATAGAAGTCCAGATTGCGAACCGCGATCCGCGGCGCGGCGGCTCCGGCGACCGGCTCCATCCGGGCCGCGGTATCGGACATGGCCATCGTCTGTCTTTCGGCAGCATCATTCATCGGCAGGCGGCCTCGCGGGGTATTCTCACGAGGCCGCTGCTTAACGCCCTATCATGCCATGGCAATGACGGTTCGATGAAGCTTTTATGACAGATGGCCGGATTCAGGCCTGATACGGCAGTTTTGGCTGCTTCGTCGTGCGCAGATAGGGTTTCAGGGTCTTGAAACCGTCCGGAAAGCGCTTCTTTGCCTCCTCGTCGGAGACCGAACCGAGGATGATCACATCCCGCCCGTCACGCCAGTTCACCGGAGTCGCCACCTTGTGGTTGTCGGTAAGCTGGAGCGCGTCGATCGAGCGCAGAACCTCGTCGAAATTCCGGCCGGTCGCCGGCGGATAGGTCAGGATCAGGCGGATCTTCTTGTTCGGATCGATGACGAACACCGACCGCACGGTGACGCTCGGGTCCGCCTCGGGGTGGATCATGTCGTACAGGGTCGCAACCTTGCGGTCGGTATCGGCGAACATCGGGAAATTGACCGCATGGCCCTGGGTTTCCTCGATATCGGCGGCCCAGCTCGCATGATTCTCGGAACTGTCGACCGAAAGCCCGATCGGCTTGACCCCCCGCTTGTCCCATTCCGGCTTCAGCCGGGCGACCTCGGCGAGTTCGGTAGTGCAGACCGGGGTGAAATCCTTCGGATGGCTGAAAAACAGCCCCCAGGAATTTCCGAGATACTCATGAAACCGGATCCGCCCTTCGGAGCTGTTCTGCTCGAAGTCCGGAGCGATCTGGCCAAGCTGAAGTCCCATTCTTACCATCTCCTCAAGGATTGCGATACGTTACCAATCGCGCGCAACAGGCGGGCCGGGGCAATCGGCGAACATTCGCGTTCCTGGAGTGGACCGTCGTGAATTGCGCAAATCATGGTGGGCGCGGCAAGAAATGAACCCCTGATTCAGGGCCTGTCAAGGTGAGATTTATTACCTCCAGCCGACTGTAATATCGGAAGGTTT
>DASVGZ010000131.1:0-2171 GCA_036379275.1 Acidiphilium sp.
GCGCCATCACCGGGGTGGCCTGGGCGTCGATCACCATCACGCTGTCATCGCCGATGATGACGCCGGTATTGGGGTCGCCCTCGGCGGTATAGGCCCAGAGTCCGGCGCCGATTTCGGTGAACGAAACCTGCTTTTCCGTCATGTCTCCGGTGGAGGCGAACCCTTGTTTGCTCATCACGGTCTCCTACTCGGCATCCGGTTGCTGTTCGGGAGTGGCGGCGGCGAATTCCGGCAACGCGGTTGCGGCTGCATCCGCCGCGACGAGGCGCGGAAACGGCGAAAGATCGAGGCCGAAGCGCCGTGCGTTGTAAAGCTGCGGAACGATGCAGATATCCGCGAGGCCCGGCGCATCGCCGATCGCATGGCGGCCGGCGGTCTCGGCAAGCCGCGCCTCGATCGCCTCGAAACCGGGCGTCATCCAGTGCCGGTACCAGGTCTTGCGCGCCTCGGCCGGCGCGCCGAACTGCGAGGTCAGGCGTTCGAGCACGCGCAGATTGCCGAGCGGGTGAATGTCGCAGGCGATGGTGAACGCGATTTCGCGCGTCCAGGCCCGCAACCGCAAATCCGCTGGCAGCAGCGGTGGATTCGGATAGACCTCATCGAGATAGTCGATGATGGCGAGCGACTGGCCGAGGGTGAAACCGTCGTCCTCGCGCCAGACCGGAACCAGTCCGGCCGGGTTGCGCGCGAGATGCCCGCTGAGATGCTGCTCGCCCTTGCGCAGATGCACGCTGATCGCTTCGGCCTGAACGCCCTTCAGGTTGAGCGCGATGCGCACCCGGTACGCCGCCGAGGACCGGAAATAGCCGTAGAGAACAGGATCAGCCATCGCGCGCTTCCTTTGCAACCCAGTCCGGCTCCTCGGGCGCGGGAAGGATGGTGCCGGCGCATTCGCCGAAACCGATGCGGAAGTCCTTTCCCTGCGCCCAGCCGGTGAGGGTCAGTGTATCGCCGTCTTCGAGAAATGTCCGCATCTCGCCCGTTTCGAGCGTCAGCGGTTCCTTGCCACCCCAGGAGAGTTCGAGAAGCGAGCCCCGGCTGTCTTTCGTAGGGCCGGAGATGGTGCCGGAGCCGAGCAGGTCGCCGGTCTGCATCAGGCAGCCGCCGACCGCGTGGTGTGCCAGTTGCTGCGCCGGGGAATAATACATCTCGCGACAATTGGTCCGGCCGATCGTGCTGGGCCGGAGCGCGGATGCGGGCTGGAGCCGGACCTCGAGATCGATATCGTAGAGCATCGGCCCCGGTTCGGTCAGGTAGGGCAGAAGCGGACGCTCGCGCTTCGGGGTCGGCACCCGGAACGGCGCCAGCGCGGCGGCGGTGACCACCCAGGGCGAGATCGAGGTCGCGAACACCTTGGCCTGGAACGGGCCGAGCGGCTGATATTCCCAGGCCTGGATGTCGCGCGCCGACCAGTCGTTGAGCAGGACATAGCCGAAGATCATGGCATCCGCCCCGGCGACGGTCAGCGGCTGTCCCATCGTCGAGGGCGTGCCGACCACGGCGCCGAGTTCGAGTTCGAGATCGAGCCTCCGGCAGGGGCCAAAGCCGGGCAGATCCTGACCGGGCGGCTTCGTCTGGCCGAGCGGACGCCGGATACCGGTGCCGCTGACAACGACGGTGGAAGCCCGGCCATTATAGCCGATCGGGATGCTGAGCCAGTTCGGCGGCAGCGCATTCTCCGGTCCGCGAAACATGGTGCCGACATTCTGCGCGTGGTGCCGTCCTGCGTAGAAATCGGTGTAGCCGGCGACCCGGAACGGCAGATGCAGGCGAACGGCGTCGAGTTTCACCAGCACCTGTCCGCACAGTGCCGCATTGTCGCGCAGGGCGGCATCGCCATCGGCGGCGAACAGGGCGGTGAGCCGGTCGCGCACCGCATTCCAGTGCGGCCGGCCGAGCGCCATGAAGCCGTTGAGCGCGGGCCGGTCGAACACCGGCTCGGGGGTTTCGATCAGGCCCAGCCGTTCCAGCGCGGCGAGATCGGCCACCAGATCGCCGATCGCGACCCCGCAGCGCGGCGCCTCACCGTCGCGGCTGAACACGCCATAGGGCAGGTTGGCGAGGGGGAAATCGCAATCCGGCCGGTTGGCGGCCTCGACCCAGCTTTTCGCCATCGTATCCTGCCCCCGACCCGTCATTTCGGCTCGGGCGAGCCATCGAATTTCCGCGCG
>DASVGZ010000132.1:0-3957 GCA_036379275.1 Acidiphilium sp.
GAACCCGATCGCCCAGAGCATCGGCGTCTTCAGCTCGATCGACCCGCCCCACATCGTGGCGATCCACGAGAACACCTTGACGCCGGTCGGCACCGCGATCACCAGAGTCGCCGCCTCGAAATAGACCTTGCTGTCCACCGACATGCCCGAAACGAACATGTGGTGCGCCCAGACCACGAAACCGACGAACCCGATCGCGACCATCGCGTAGACCATGCCGAGATAGCCGAACACCGGCTTCTTCGAGAAAGTCGAGATCACATGACTGATGATGCCGAACGCCGGCAAGATCATGATGTAGACCTCGGGATGGCCGAAGAACCAGAACAGATGCTGGAACAGCACCGGATCGCCGCCGCCGCCGGGCTCGAAGAACGAGGTTCCGAAATTACGGTCCATGATCAGCATGGTGATCGCGCCGGCCAGCACCGGAATCGCCAGGAGCAGCAGGAACGCGGTCACCAGGATCGACCAGCAGAACAGCGGCATCTTGTGCAGGGTCATGCCCGGCGCGCGCATGTTCAGGATCGTTGCGATGAAGTTGATCGCGCCGAGCAGCGAGGAAATGCCCGCAAGATGCAGCGAGAACAGCGTGAAATCGACCGCCGGTCCCGGCGAATAGGTGATGTCCGACAGCGGCGGATACAGCGTCCAGCCCACGCCCGATCCCGCGCCCACCAGAAGCCCGAGATTGACGAAAATGAAGCCCATGAACAGGAACCAGAAGCTCATGTTGTTGAGCCGCGGGAACGCCATGTCCGGCGCGCCGATCATCATCGGCACGAACCAGTTGCCGAAGCCGCCGATCAGCGCGGGCATCACGAAGAAGAAGATCATGATCAGCCCGTGCGCGGTCACCAGCGCATTCCAGGCCTGTCCGTCGGTGATCAGGGTGTTGTTCGGATGCATGAGCTGCATCCGCATCACCGTCGAGATCACGCCGCCCTCGATCGCGCCGATGATCGCCCAGGTGATATAGAGCGTGCCGATGTCTTTATGGTTGGTGCTCATCATCCAGCGACGGATGAACCCCTGATGGTGGGCATGGGCAGCGTGGGCGTGCTCGTGCGAAGCTGTTACGGACATTGGTCAATTTCTCCTTGGCACGACAATCATTGGGCCGCGGCGGACGGCGCCGTGGCGCGCGCGAGCCGCACCGGCAGCGATGCGGTCTTCGCCTTGGCCGCCTGCATCGCCAGCACCTCGTATTTGTGAACGTCGGGCACATTGCCCTGGGCCGCATCGGCCTTGGCCTCGGCGAGCCACGCCTTGAACTGCTTCATCGGCAGGGCGACGATCTCGATCGGCATGTTCTCGTGGTTCATGCCGCAAATCTGGTTGCACTCGCCGTAATAGATGCCCGGCGCGTCGACCGAGGTCCATTGATGCCAGTACTGGCCGGGAATCGCATAGCGCTGCACCCCGAGCGACGGGATAAAAAAGCTGTGCAGAACGTCCTTGCTGGTGATCTGGAACACCACCTTCTTGCCGACCGGCAACACCAGCGGATGATCGACCGACAACTGACGGATCTCGCCGGGTTTGAGCTGGTTGGCCGGAATTTCGTAGGAGGTGAAATCGACCCCCTTGGCGTTGAGATAGTCGTATTCCCAGTACCACTGATGGCCGGTCACCCGCACCGTCATGTAGCGGTGCTTATAATTGGCCTGCTGGTAGATCATGTTGAGCGACGGCACGAATACGATGATCAGCAGAACCGCCGGAACGATGGTCCAGATCACCTCGATGACCGGGTTGTGGGTGGTGGTCGAGGGCACCGGGTGCCGCGAATGATGGAACTTGTACATCGCGACGCCGATCAGGATACCGACCACCGCGACCACGCCGAACATGATCCACAGCACGTACTGCATCATCCAGTCGATCGACTTCTCGATCGGGCTGGCCGATGGCTGGAGCCACCACTCCCACGGAGTCGGCGCGTGGACCGGGTACCCGGCGCTGTTGGTCATCCCGGCGGCGAGGGCCGGATGCGCGAACGCGACCAGCGCCGCCGCACCGAGGCCGAACATCAAAAACCCATGAGATCGCTTCATCAATATCGCCGCTTCCGTATCGTTTCCGTGTGAATGTGGTCTGGGTCCACGCGGCCGGATCATTACACGGTGGACACGCGTATTCCAAAACATCGATATAACAGGCTGGCCGGCCGATCAAGGCGCGATCATGCGTCTCGCACCGTACATCCAGCCCGTCGCGGCATCGCGGGAACCGCCGGATTCACCGGATATGGCGGCCGCGAAAGTCCTGAAATCCAAAATCGGACTTGAAAATACTGATTTTCATACCGCCAGCATCGCCGGAAACCGTCGATATGGCGACCGCCGGACGACCGCCAAAAAAATTTTTGCTCCCGATATTTGTGAACGGATATTCGTGAACGGATCGTTCATGAAAACAGCGCCGGGCGCCGCAAACCTATTCCCGGATTACCCTGGCTCAGTCCGATCGATTCGGTCGGGCTGGCCGTTCAGCGTGGAAACGAGGCGGAACAGCCCGAACGGGCGCATTTTCTCGGCCACCACCGCACGCGCTTCCTCGGGCGGCAGAAGCCGGTCGATGGTGAAATCGGGATGCCAGCCCAGCGCGCGCGAGGCCGGCGCCAGCGCCCGTTCGACCCAAGCCACCGGCCCGGACTCCATGGCAAAATGATTGACGAACAGGATGGTGCCACCCGGCCGCACCACCCGCTTCAGCTCCCGCGCCAGCGCGCGCGGATGCGGCACCACCGAGGCGACGAACATCGCCACCGCGATGTCGAACCGCGCATCCTCGAAGCCGGTATCCTCGGCATCGAGTTCCAGCAACTGCTCGACATGGTCGAGTTTCTGACTCTTCACCCGCGCATGGGCGCGTTCGAGCATATCGGTGGACAGGTCGATGCCGGTGATCCGCTTGTCGCGGCGATACATCGGCAAAGCGAGCCCGGTGCCGACCCCGACTTCCAGAACCGACGCTCCCGGCGCCGCGTTCACCGCCGCCACCGCGGCCCGACGCGCGTGGGCCGAAACCGCGCCGAATGCCGCGTCATAAATTCCCGCCCACCGGCGATACGCCGCCCGAACCGCGTCCGCATCAAGGCTGCCATGCGATGGAGCCAGAGTCTCGGATGCCAGGGTTTCGGTCCGGGTCGTCTTGTAGGTCTCGCTCATCGATGTGCCGGTCTCCCGAAGCCGGCCAAGCCGGCCGGCCGCCACGTATGGCTGTCATGCCCTCACGACTGCGTGGGGCCGCTCCATCTTGTGGGCGACGCCGCCGCCGGACGCAAGGGGCAATCCGCCATCCAGACCGGATTGTGAGACCCGCCAGCCCTCAGGCGATACTTTTTCGCGCGTCGCCCTCAGGCGACGTCTTCACGGCGATCGCGCACCCGCACATAGGCGATCTCGGCATGAGCCCCGCAATAGGGTTTCCCGCCCAGCGACGGCTCGCCGCAGAACCGGAAGCTCGATGTGCCCGGCTCGCCGATCGGCCAGCAGCAGGCCGGCGTGCGCGGCGCTGTGCGCGAAACCCCCGACCCGACCAGGCTCGGCCGTGCCACGGACGGCATGACCGGCCGCACCGGCGACGGCGTCGCCGTCTGGGCCGACACACTCAGCGAGGCGAGCGCAGGCAAAGTCGGCCCGGATACCCGGCGCGGCGCCGGCGAGCGCGGCCGCATCCCCCCGACCTCACGGCGGATCGGCGAGGGCCGGGCCGGCAGATCGAGCCGGTGCGCCTTGCCCACAACCGCGTTCTTGGAGATATTCAGCCGCCGCCCGATTTCGGCGGTGGACAGACCCTCGGCCCACAGACCCTTGAGGCGGTCAATCGTCTCGTCTGTCCAGTCCATGGCCCTGCCCCTTCATGGTTTGTACAACATACTGTAGAGCAATCGCCATTTTCGCTCAACATATTGTTGCCGACCCGGGCGCAGATTTCTGTGGAAAACCCGTT
>DASVGZ010000133.1:0-3179 GCA_036379275.1 Acidiphilium sp.
GATCGCGAAGCGACCGCGCCAGCGGCGATGGGGGTCACGATTTTTTCCGGCGCGGCGCTGTCCTGGGCGCGGAAGAACCAACGCTCGATCGCCGGAAAAAATGGTGGGGCCCCGTCGTCCTTGAGGCGAGCCGCTCCACGCTGGATGCTGGGTCCGACTGAGCAGACATACCCCTCTCCACGCACGCTGCCGCGCTGCAAGCGGTCACCAGCGCACGGCGTTGTGACGGAGATCGGCGCGGCTACGGTCATGAGCGCGCCCCGGTAAGGGCGACGAACAGGTCGTTACGAGGCGCGCCACCGGCAGTCTGGCTGTCATCTGCGCGCATGGATGACATCGCCGGTTCTGCTGCGTCAGCGTCCATTGATCGTGCAGGGGGCGGCGTTGCAACCGCCGCGGATGGGTCGGAGATTGAACCGGATCGCGGCGCGAACAGCGCCGCGCGTGTCCAAGCGAGCGGGTCAGAAGATGCGGGCGTCGGATCGCCGGTAATCGCGCTACCCGTCACCACAGACGCAAGCCGGCCGAGATAAGCGAGGGTCTCGGCCGGCAGCGGACGACCGCGGTGATAATAATCCTCATACCGCCCAGGACCGGCATTATATGCCGCCAGCATGCCGATCGCGCCGTAACGTGCGCGCATCGCGCGGAGAAAATCGGTGCCTGCGAGGATGTTGTCGCGCATGTCGAAGGGATCGTTGCCAAGCCGCAATCGCGCGCGTTCGGTCGCCCAGGTATCCGGCATGATCTGCATGAGGCCCATTGCGCCGGCCGGCGACACCGCGCGCGGATCGCCGCGGCTCTCGACGCGGATCACCTCCCGGATCCACGCTTCGGGCATGCCGAAGCGCTCCGCCGCTTCCGCGACGAAGGCGTCGTAGGATGGTGTAATGACAGCAGGGGCCGTTTTCCGGTGTGGCATCGCCGCCGCGCTCGAACCGGCAGCAACGCTGCCAAGCGATATTGCGACAAGGACGCTTCCGATCGCCAGCCGCCCGCCGCGGCATCGGCGTCGCTGGATACTGCGTGTGCGCATCACTCGGCCTTCGGGCGCCGCAGCCGCGGCGACCAGAGCAGTACATGTTCGTCATCGGCCTGCTTCGACGGCAGCAGATTGGCGTGCACGGGCCGCGCAAAACTGGGGCAGTTGAGTTGGAGCTTGATATAGTGGCCGATTGTCGGGCGGTTGTGCGTCCAGCCCGATCCCACTTCGAGCCCGATACAGCCGGGTCGCGCTTCATCGTCGAGGTGAACACGCCAGTCAGGCGCACGGCCGTGGTCGACGAACCCCGTTGGAACGAGCCTGACGGCAATGTCGAGCGTGAGCGTTTCGACGCGGCCGACGAAGCCGGCGCCGTCCGCGCGAAAGCGGCCTATCTGCATGCCGAATGTCCTTTCTTTGACGATGAAGAAGCTGCCGCGACGCCGATTCCGCGCCAACGCAGCGGCGCGCCCGGTGCATCGCGCGTGAGGATTGGCGTGGCGCGGCCGATCAGGCCGCTGGCCGGGATCGGGCCGAAATAGCGCCCGTCCATGCTGTCAGCGGCGGCGTTAAGCACGAAGAGCTGGCCCGGCGCGATGGTGCGACAGCCGCGCCAACGCGGCAGCAGGCGACCGCGGGTATCACGGCTGAGCGCGACTGCGGCGACGTGCCCGTCGATCGTGACGCGCGCTCCGAACCGACAAATGCGCGCGCCGGGCCGGGCGGCGACATGCTTGAGCAATGGCACGCCGATGGGAAGATAGCGGCGTTCATCGAGGAAGCGGGCGAGGCTCATCGGCGGCCCGATCACCACCAGCATGCCAACCGCAGGATGGGAGACAGCCGACAGGCGGTAGAGGCCTATCGGCGCACTCGCGCTCGCGTTCCAGACCAGCCGCGGACGCGGTCCAGCCAACGCGGTCGCGATGAACAGGGCCGCGAAGAGCACGGCAGCGAGCAGCGTCATGAGGACGTATCCGGAGCGCCTCACGGCTCGATCGCCTTGCGTTTGAGCCAGGCTCGGTGGCGCTCGGCCGTGTAGGGGCGCGGCCGTTCGCCCGCCGACAGGCGGCTGTGGACGTGACGCCAGTGGTCGGGCGCGACATCGCAGGGATCGACGCCCGCCGCTTCGATCGCGGCGATCGCCTCCAGCACAATGCGAACGTCCGGCCAGCCCCGGATCGACAGATAGAGTTTGCCGCCGGGCCGCACGAATGGCGCGGTCGCATGGCTTTCGCCCGGCCGCACCGCGCGCATGATGTCGATACGTGAATGGATCTTGCCCAATTCATTCGAAGACCAGCGGACGAGCGCGAATGTCGCGTCGGGCCGGAATGATACGACCCGCGTCGTGCTGCTGACGATACGCTCTGCGGCGATGCGGCCGAAGCGTAGCCAATGCTCGAGCCGCTTCTCGACCCGGATCAGTTCGACCTCGGTCATGGCGTTGCGCGAGGACAGTGCGGCGGTCGCGCTCCCGCACCCGCGATGCGAAAGGTTCATGGGACTTCTCGACGAACGGACGCGGACCCGAAATCCACAGCCGCGTCGGCCGTTAGCAAGAATCCGAAGGATTCTTTTCTATTAGGATGGTTAGAAGGACCACGATTTGGCGCGGTTTTCTGCGGGTTTTCGGAGATCTCGCGTTCCCGATAGTCCGAACTTGCCGTTCCCGATGGTCCGATCCAGCATGTTCCCGATCGTCCGAATCTCATGGCCGGTTATCCACAGGCCGGAGACGGACGCGGCGCATGGCTGCGTCGAGCGGATCGACGGGAAGCGGCACGAATGCGAGCCGCTCGCGGCCAAGTTCGTGATCGAGCTTCAGCGTATAGCCGGGAAGCGGCTGGCGCTGGACGATCGCGCGCAGTTCGAAAGCGAACCGACGGCGCGGCGAGAGCACACCGGATTTGAGATGGAGATGCTCGACGTCGAAGCTCCAGCCGCCTGCCTGGCGACCGCCATGCTTACGCACGAGACGGTAGAGCCAGCGCTCGAGCCCGCCGGTCAGCGCGAAATAGGAGCGGTCGATCGTCAGGACGAGCGCGCGGTCGAGCACGCCGGCATAGAACCAGTCGGGCAGGATGAGTTCGATGCCGAACGCGCGGCCGCGCTCGTCGGCGAGCTCGCGCCATTCGTTGATCCATGAGAAGCGATGGCGACGGCGCTGATGCTGCTGCCGGATCGAGGTAGCGAC
>DASVGZ010000134.1:0-4380 GCA_036379275.1 Acidiphilium sp.
GATCGGCGCGAGGAACAGCAGCGAGCAGACCAGGCTCGACACCGGATTGCCGGGGAGGCCCAGGAGCGGCGTCGCGCCGAGCTTGCCGAACATCAGCGGCTTGCCCGGCCGCATCGCGATTTTCCAGAAATCGGGAGCAAAACCGCGATCGCCCAGCCCGGCGCGCACCAGATCATGCGCGCCGACACTCGCCCCGCCGCTGGTGACCAGAAGATCGGCCCGCACGACGGCCTCGGCGGCGGCGGCGATGGCGGCACGGTCGTCCCGGGCGATCGGCAGGATGAGCGGCACGCCGCCGCAGGCGCGGATGAAGGCGGCGAGCGCATGGGAATTGGAACTGACGATGCCGCCCGGCGGAATCGCCTCGCCCGGCATGGCGATCTCGTCGCCGGTCGCGAGCACGGCGATGACCGGACGGCGATGCACCGTGAGCCAGGGATGGTTGGCGGCGGCGGTGAGGCCGATATCGCGCGCGGCAAGCCGGCGCCCTGCGGCGAGCAGGGTTTCGCCCTCACGGAAATCCTGCCCCTTGCGGCGGATATGCCGTCCTGCCCGCGCCGCCTCGCGCAAAAAAACATCCGCGTCGCCGGGTTCGGTGTCTTCCTGCACGATCACCGAATCCGCGCCATCGGGGATGACGCTGCCGGTGAAGACGCGCACCGCCTCGCCCGAACCGAGCGTGCCCGCGAACGGATGCCCGGCCGGCGCCGCGCCGGTCACCCGCAGCCGCGCTCCCGCGGCGCCATCGGCCGAACGGAGTGCGTAGCCGTCCATTGCCGAGACATCGTGCGGCGGCTGGGTCAGCCGTGCCGCGACGGGAGCGGCGAGAACCCGGCCCGAGGCATCGGCCAGGGCGACGATTTCACCGCCGGTGGGCCGCAGGGGCCCGACGATCCGTGCGCGAGCCTCGGCGACGCTGAGCATCGGGATGCGCCCCTAACCCTGCTCGAAGGTGCCGGATTTGCCGCCGGATTTGCGGATGACCCGGAGATTGTCGATCCGCATCGCGCGGTCTGCGGCCTTCAGCATGTCGTAGATAGTCAGCGCCGCGACCGAGGCGGCGGTAAGCGCCTCCATTTCCACGCCGGTCGGGCCGGTGGTCCGCACCGTCGCGGTGATCGCGACGCCGGGCAGCGCCGGATCGGCGGCGAGATCGACCGACACCGCCGAAAGCGCGAGCGGATGGCAGAGCGGGACGAGATCGGCGGTGCGCTTCGCCGCCATGATGCCAGCGATACGCGCGGTGGCGAGAACGTCGCCCTTTTTCGCGGTGCCTTCAGTGATCAGTGCGAGGGTTTCGGCCTGCATCGCGACATGGCAGGCGGCCCTGGCCTCCCGCACGGTCGGCGCCTTGGCCGAGACATCGACCATCCTCGCCGCCCCGGAGGCGTCGAGATGGGTCAGGGTCATACCCCGAGACCGAGCAGCAAACGGGTCGCGGCCGTGATGTCGGGCTGGCGCATCAGGCTTTCACCGACCAGAACGCCCTGTACGCCGGCGGCCTTCAGGCGCTCGATATCGGCGAAGGTCCGGATCCCGCTTTCGGCGACCACGAAGCGTTCCGGCGGCACTTGCGAGGCAAGGGCTTCGGACACGGCGATATCGGTAACCATGGTTTTCAGGTTGCGGTTGTTGATGCCGATCAACCGCGCCCGGAGGCCGAGTGCGCGTTCGAGTTCGGCCTCGTCATGGACCTCGACCAGAACGTCCATGTCGAGCGCGTTGGCGAGTTCCTCGAAGGCACGGGCATCGGCGTCGTTGAGGGCAGCCATGATCAGCAGGATACAGTCCGCCCCCATCGCCCGGCTTTCGTAGATCTGCCACGAATCGAGGATGAAATCCTTGCGCAGCACCGGCAGGTCGACCGCATTGCGGGCGGCGGCGAGATGCGCGGCGCAGCCCTGGAAATGCGGCAGATCGGTCAGCACCGAGAGGCACACCGCGCCGCCTTCCCGATAAGCGCGGGCGATCGAGGCGGGATCGAAATCGGGACGGATCAGCCCGGCCGAAGGAGAGGCCTTCTTGATCTCGGCGAGCAGCCCGGTGCGACCCGAGGCGGCGGCATCCATCAGGGCGCGGGCGAAGCCGCGCGGCGTCGGGGTATCGGCCGCGCGGGCGCGGATATCGTCGAGGCTCTCGTCCGCCTTACGGCGGGCGACTTCCTTCATCGTATCGGCGCAGATGCTTTTCAGGACATCGGCGGGGCGGGCGGTATCGTTCATCGTCAGGCCATGGCTGGGGTTGGTTCGGCGCTCGCGCGGCGGAGTCGGTCGAGCCGGTCGCGCGCCGCGCCCGAATCGATCGATTCCGCCGCAAGGACGGCGCCGTCGCGCAGGGCGCTCACCCGTCCGGCGACGATCAGCGCAGCGGCGGCATTGAGCAGGACCGCGTTACGGTAGGCGCCCGGCGCGCCGTCGAGCAAGGCGCGCAGGGCGGCGGCGTTGTGGGCGGCATCGCCGCCGATGATCGCCGACAGCGGCGCGCGCGGCAGCCCGGCATCGTCCGGGGTGACGGTGAATTCCGCGATCGCGCCATGATCGAGCGAGACGACCCGGCTTTCGCCGGCGAGGGTGAGTTCGTCCAGCCCGTCGCCATGGACGATCATCGCCCGTTCGGTGCCGAGATGCGACAGGGTTTCCGCCATCGGCCGGGCCCAGGCGGGATCGAACACTCCGATCAGTTGCCGGCGCACCTGGGCAGGATTCGCCATCGGGCCGAGCAGGTTGAACACCGTGCGGGTGCCGAGCGCGACCCGAGCGGCCGCGGCATCGCGCAGCCCGGCGTGATGGCGCGGCGCGAACAGGAACACGCAGCCGGCCTCGCGCAGGATTTCGGACAGGCGCTCGTATTCCGGCTCGACCTTCACGCCGAGCGCGGTCAGCACGTCGGCGGCGCCCGCGCGCGACGACTGGGCGCGGTTGCCGTGCTTGGCCACCGGTACGCCGAGGCCGGCGATCACGAAGCTCACCGCGGTCGAGATGTTGAGCGTGCCGGCGCCGTCGCCGCCGGTGCCGCAGACATCCATCGCGTCCGGCGGCGCGTCGATGGTGCGCATCCGTGCGCGCATCGCCCGCACCGCGCCGGTCAGTTCGGCGACGGTCTCGCGCCGGACCCGCATCGCCATCAGCATTCCGGCGATCTGCGCGTCGTTCGAGCGCCCGTCGATGAACGCGCCGAACGCCGCCTCGGCCATCTCCGCCGACAGGGTTTCGCCGCGTGCCAGACGATCGAGCACCGGTTTGAGGTCGGCGAGAATGTCGGCCGGTCCCTGATTGCGCCCGCGCACCAGACCCAGGAAGTTGCGCAGCAGCGTATGGCCGTGGGCGGTGGCGATGCTCTCGGGGTGAAACTGCACGCCGTAGACCGGCAGGGAGCGATGGCGCAGCCCCATGACGATACCATCATCGGTGAAGGCGGTGGGGATCAGGTCTTCGGGCAAGGTCGCTCGGTCGACGATCAGGGAATGGTAGCGCGTCGCCTCGAACGGATCGGGCAGGCCTGCGAATACGTCGCTGCCGCGATGGCGGATCGGTGAGAGTTTGCCGTGCATCGGCACCGGTGCCCGGCCGACATGGCCGCCGAACGCCTGGGCGATCGCCTGGTGGCCGAGGCAGACGCCGAGAACCGGCACCTTGCCAGCCGCAGCCCCGATCAGGTCGAGGCAGATTCCGGCCTCGTTCGGCGTGCAGGGACCGGGCGAGAGAACGATCGCCTCCGGCTTCATCGCCAGCGCCTCGTCAACGGTCAGTGTGTCGTTGCGGCGCACCACGCACTCGGCGCCGAGATCGCCGAAGAAGTGAACGAGGTTGAAGGTGAAGCTGTCGTAATTGTCGATCAGGAGAATCATGGCACCACCGCCCCCGCGTTGGAGCTGACGTAATTGGCCGCCTCCTCGGCGGCGCGGAACAGCGCGCGGGCTTTCTGCAAACTCTCGGCGTATTCGGCATCGGGGTCGGAATCGGCGACCACGCCGACGCCGGCCTGAACGTAGAGGGTCTGATCCTTGATCAGCGCGGTGCGCAGGGCGATGCAGGTGTCCATCGTGCCGTTCGCCGCGAAATAGCCGATGCAGCCGCCATAGAGCCCGCGCCGCGACGGCTCCAGTTCCTCGATGATCTGCATCGCCCGGACCTTCGGCGCGCCGGACAGAGTGCCGGCGGGGAAGCCGGCGATCAGCGCGTCCAGCGCGTCGGCGTCCTTGCGGAGCCGGCCCTCGACATTCGAGGAAATGTGCATGACATGCGAGAACCGCTCGATCGCGAAGCTCTCGGTCACCTTGACCGAGCCGATCGTGGCGACCCGGCCGACATCGTTGCGCGCGAGATCGACCAGCATCAGGTGTTCGGCGCGTTCCTTCGGGTCTTCCAGCAGTTCGGTCTC
>DASVGZ010000135.1:0-3844 GCA_036379275.1 Acidiphilium sp.
CGATTGCGCGACGTTCCAGCATTGTTTCTTGGTTCCGTTACGATTGGTCAATACCATCAAGCACGATTGCGTGACGGGTCGTCAATAGTCCTTTGCATGTCTGTACAACAGGGTCACAGGGCGGCGGCGAGTCGCCGGAGAACCGGCCGGAACCGCGCAACCGCCGCCTCACGGGCAATGTGCTGTCCCCGCTCGACCATCATCCGCCCTCCGGCATAGACCCGGTCGATCAGTTTTGCCCCGCCGACGAACACGAACTGGTCGAGCCAGCGCCCCGATGGCAGGGCGGCGAGGTCGGTGCCATCGCGATCCAGCACGACGATATCGGCCCGCAGTCCCGGCGCGATCGCGCCGATGGCCTGGCCGAGCGCCTGGGCGCCGCCGCGCAGCGCATCCGCATACAGCCTCTCGCCGGCCGATCCTTCGGGGCTCAGCACCACCCGGCGCTGGTCGCGCAGGCGCTGGGAGCCGTCGAACTGGCGCAACTCCTCTGCCGCATCCAGCCGGATCAGCGAATCGCTGCCGATCCCGAACCGTCCGCCCGCCTCCAGAAACCGCACGCCGTCGAAAATGCCGTCGCCCAGATCGAGTTCCGTGAGCGGGCAGAGCCCGGCGACCGCGCCCGAGCGCGCAAGCGCCTCGGTCTCCGCCGGTTCCATATGAGTTGCGTGGATCAGGCACCACCGCTCGTCGACCCCGGCATTGTCCAGCAGCCAGGCGACCGGCCTTCCGCCGAGGGCGGCGATGCAGTCCCTGACCTCGGCCATCTGCTCGGCCGCATGGATGTGGATCGGGCCGGTCGGGAAAATTTCCTTCAGCCGAACGATATCCTCGGGTCGGGCGGCGCGCGGCGAGTGCGGCGCAATGCCAAGTCCGGCCTCCGGCATGTCGCGCCGGAGCATCACCGCGATGTCCTGATGCAGTCGGTGAAATCCGTCGAGATCGTTGATGAAGCGCCGCTGCCCCGCCTCGGCGGGCCGCCCGATTCCGCCGGCACTGTAGAGGACCGGCAAAAGGGTCAGGCCGATTCCGCTCATGCGCGCCGCCGCAGCGATCCGCCCTGAAAGCTCGGTGCGGTCGGCGTAGGGCGTGCCGTCCCTGTCGTGATGGACGTAATGGAATTCGGCGACCGAGGTGAACCCCGCCTCCAGCATCTCGACATAGGCCATCGCGGTGACCGCCTCGATCTCGTCGGCGTCGAGTTCGTTGGCAGTACGGTACATCACATGCCGCCACGACCAGAAATCCTCGCCGCGTTTCTGCCCCTGCTCGGCAAGGCCGGCCATCGCCCGCTGAAACCCGTGGCTGTGCAGGTCGGGCAGGCCGGGCAAGGCAATTCCCGGCACCGTCTCGCAGCCTGCCGGCGTCGCCCCGGTTTCGACCCGCGCGATCCGGCCGGCATCATCGATCCCGACCGCCACCGATTCGCGCCACCCGTCATCGACCCAGGCCCAGGCAAACCACAGAGTCCTCGCCATACGCATTTTCCTTCCCAAACCCGGTTGATCCTATACCGGGTTCAGTTGTATATACAACCTAATCACCGCTGTCAGGAGGAAAAAACATTGCATTGCGACCGTCTGTGGATCAACGCCCGCATCGCCACCTGCGCCCCGGACCGGGCCGGCCTCGGCATGATCGACGATGGCGCGATCGCCGCCTCCGATGGCAAAATTCTCTGGTGCGGCAGCCGTGGCGAACTGCCGGCGGGCATCGCCGCCCGCGAAACCATCGACTGTGCCGGACGCCTGATCACGCCGGGCCTGATCGATTGCCACACTCACCTGATTTTCGCGGGCGACCGCTCCGGCGAATTTGCCCGACGCCTTGCCGGAGTGAGCTACGCCGACATCGCGCGCGGCGGCGGCGGCATCGTCGCCAGTATGCGCGCGACCCGCGCCGCGACCGGGGCCGACCTGAAAGCCGACGCCGCGAAACGCCTTGCCGCCTGGATGAACGAAGGCGTCACCACCGTCGAAATCAAATCCGGTTACGGGCTCGACGAGGCGACCGAATTGCGGGTGCTCGCTGTCGCGCGCGCACTGGGCGCCGAAATGCCCATGCGGATCAGCACCACCTATCTCGGCGCTCACGCGATTCCGCCGGACCTCGACCGCAACGCCTATCTCGACCTGATCCGCGAGCGCATGATCCCGCAGATCGCGAAGCAAAATCTTGCCGATGCCGTCGACGGTTTCTGCGAATCCATCGCCTTCACCCCCGACGAGATCGCCAGCGTCTTCACGGTCGCGCAGGTGCACGGGCTGAAGGTGAAGCTGCACGCCGACCAGTTGAGCGATCTCGGCGGCGCTGCCCTCGCCGCGCGCTTCTCCGCGCTGTCCGCCGATCATCTGGAATACACCAGCGAGACCGGCGCGGCGGCGATGGCAAAAGCGGGCACCGTCGCGGTGCTTCTGCCCGGTGCCTATTACGTTCTGCGCGAGACCCGGAAGCCGCCGGTCGAGGCGATGCGCCGCGCCGGTTGCGCCATCGCTGTCGGCACAGACTGCAACCCCGGCACCTCGCCGATCCTGTCGCTCCGTCTCTCTGCCCACATGGCCTGCGTGTTCTTCGGCCTGACTCTCGACGAAGCCTGGCTCGGCATCACCCGCAACGCCGCCGCCGCCCTCGGCATCGAAGCCGGGACCGGCACGATCGAAGCCGGCAAATCCTGCGACCTCGCGATCTGGGACAATGACGATCCGGCCTCGATTCTTGCCTGGATCGGTTCCGCCCCCCTGCATCACCGTATTCTGAAAGGTATCGACGCATGATCGTTCTGACGCCCGGCCAAATGCGTTACGCCGACTGGCGCGCCATTTTCGAAGGCTCCCCGGTTTCACTCAACCCGTCCTGCCGCGCCGCGGTCGAGGCGGGCGCCGCGACGGTCGCCAAAATCGTCGCGCGCGACGATGCGGTCTACGGCATCAACACCGGCTTCGGCCGGCTCGCCTCCACCCGGATCGAACGCGCAGACCTCGCCACGCTCCAGCGCAATCTGGTTCTGTCCCATGCCTGCGGAGTCGGCGAGCCGCTGCCCGCGCCGGTCGTCCGCCTGATCATCGCGCTGAAAGCCGCGAGCCTCGCGCATGGCGCCTCCGGCGTGCGCCCCGAAACACTCGATTCGCTGCTCGCCCTTCTCGAACACGACATCATCCCGGTCATTCCCGCGCAAGGCTCGGTCGGCGCTTCCGGCGATCTCGCGCCGCTCGCCCATCTCACCTGCGCCCTGATCGGCATCGGCGATGTATTTGCCAAAGGAGTGCGCAAACCCGCTGCCCAGGCCCTGAAAGACGCCGGACTCGCCCCCGTCGTTCTCGGACCGAAGGAAGGTCTCGCCCTTCTCAACGGCACCCAGGTTTCGACCGGCATCGCCCTTGCCGGCCTGTTCCGTGCCAAAACCCTTTGCGACAGCGCACTCGTCACCGGCGCGCTCAGCAGCGACGCCGCACGCGGATCGGACGCGCCGTTCGATGCGCGCATCCACGCGCTGCGCGGCCATGCCGGGCAAATCGCCGTGGCGAAGCGCCTGCGCGACTACATGGCCGGAAGCAGCATTCGCGAATCCCACCGCGTCGGCGACCCGCGCGTTCAGGATCCGTACTGCCTGCGCTGCCAGCCGCAGGTGATGGGCGCTGTGTTCGATCTGCTCGCGAACGTCACGCACACGCTCACGACCGAGGCAAACGGCGTTTCCGACAACCCGCTGATCTTCTCGAAAGAAGGCGACGTGATTTCCGGTGGCAACTTCCATGCCGAGCCGGTCGCTTTCGCCGCCGATATCCTTGCCCTCGCGATCGCCGAAGCCGGGTCGATCTCCGAACGGCGGATCGCGCTTCTGGTC
>DASVGZ010000136.1:0-4885 GCA_036379275.1 Acidiphilium sp.
CCGATGATCCCGGGCCTGAATGACGCCGAACTGGAGCGTATTCTCGAAGCCGCCGCCGGTGCCGGGGCGCGCAGCGCGGGCGCGATCCTGCTTCGCCTGCCGCACGAACTCGGCGCGTTGTTCACCGACTGGCTGCAACGCTGCGTGCCGGACCGGGCAGCGCACGTGCTCAGCCTGATCCGCCAGACACGGGGCGGCAGCCTGAACGATTCGAATTTCGGATCGCGGTTCAGGGGCAGCGGCCCCTATGCCGGGTTGCTCGCGGCACGGTTCCGCCGGGCGGCGCGGCAATACGGGCTGGATACGGCGCAGCCACCGCTCGACTGCACCGCGTTCGCGCGCCCGGTTCGAACCAGTGAACCGGACGCGCAGCTTTCGCTGTTCTGACTATTCGGCGGCCTCGGTCGCCGGCGTGGTCGGCATCGCGGTGCGACCGGGCCGGAAGAAAATGATGCCGATGACCAGACCGCCGATGCCGACGACATTGGTGATCAGGTTGAAGGTGGTGATCGCGTAGAGCGCCATCGCGAACAGGAAAATCGCGCTCGCCGCCGGGAACAGGCAGAGCCCGACCCATTTCAGAACCGATTCCCTGTAGATATCGCGCATCACCCAGGCCGCGACCAGACCGGCCAGCCCGTAGTAATAGGCGACCTGGATGCCGATGGCGCTCACCGAATCGCCGATGATCGCGTTGATCGACGGCATCAGCGACGACACCCAGAGCACCACCAGACCGAGCCCGATCAGGAGATACATCGCCCGCACCGGGGTTTCGGTGCGCCGGTCGACAGTGCCGAAGGTTTTCGGCAGGGCGCCGTCACGGCCCATCGCGAACAGGGTGCGGGAGAATTGCAGCATGGTGGTCTCGAGCGTCGCGATCGACGACAGGATCACCGCGATCGAGGCGCACAGTCCGCCGATGCGGCCGAGACCGGACGCGACCGCGATGTTGTAGACGATGTTATCGCTGTAGCCTTCCGCCGCCTTCGTGGTGAACAGAAGCAGGGCCGCGAGGGTGAAGGCGATATAATAGGTGATGGTGACGAATACGCTGCCGAACCCGCCATTGCCGGCGTTGGTTTCGGCATCCTTCGTTTCCTCCGACAGGTTCGCGGTGACATCCCAGCCCCAGTAGAAGAAGATCACCACCAGCGCGGTCGCGGCGAAGCCGCCGGCCGTGTAATGGAAGCCGAACCACGACCATGAGAAATGATTGGTCGCGCCGTGCAGCCCGACATGCACGAAGGCGGCGATCGCGACGATCGCGAGGATGACCAGTTCGATCGTGCTCATGATCATCTGGATCTTGCTGGTCAGCTTGATTCCGACGATCAGCACGCAGGCGATCACCAGAAACCAGATGGTTGCGACGGCGGTGGTTGCCAGAACACTTTTAGTCAGCGCCGGGGCGACGAAATTCAGGGTCGAGGTTGCGATCGGCAGGCTGCCGGTGACCATGAACACCATCGCGGCGACAAGAAGCGCCCAACCCGAGAAAAAGCCGAGAAATTTGCCGAAGATCCGGGTTGTCCAGTCATAGGCGGCGCCGGCATTCACCATGCGCCGGGTCAGTGCCTTGTAGGCGACCGCGATGCCGAGCATCGGGATCGCGAAAATGATCAGGCTGCCCGGCGAGAGGAATCCCGCCGTGCCGATCAGCGCCGCCGTGGTGACCGCGATGGTGTAGCCGGGCGCACTGCCGGCGATTCCCATCACGATCGATTCGATGAAAGAGAGCGAGTTGGCTCTCAGTTTCGTCTGCATTGTCCGCTCCTCCTCGGTTATCGTTTTCCGCCGGACAGTTCCTGTTATTTCATCCGTGCGGACTCGTTATGCCTCATCCCGGGTCTCCCTCGGGAATCTGGCAGGTAATGCAATGGATGTTACCGCCGCCGAGAAGAATCTCGCGCGCCGGCAGCATGACGATGTCGCGGCCCGGAAAACCGCGCGCCAGAACGGCGCGCGCCGCTTCATCGGTCTCGACGCCGAAACCGGGCGCGATGACCGCTCCGTTGGCGATGTAAAAATTGGCATAGGATGCGGCGAGCCGCGTTCCCGCCGCGCGGTTCATCCCGTTATCCGCTGGCGCAACGCCACGCGCTTCCACGTCGGTGATCGTCATGCGTGGCGGCATCGGCAGTTTTTCGATTTCGATGCGCTTGCCGCGCGCGTCGGTCGCGGTCTCGAGCCGTGCGGCGGCATCGCGTGAAACCGTATGATGCGGGTCGGCGGGATCGTCGCACCATGTCAGCAGAACCCGGCCGGGAGCGGCGAAGCAGGCGAGGTTGTCGATATGGCCGCCGGTCTCGTCCTCGGGAACGCCGGCGCCGAGCCAGATGGTTTTGCGAACACCGAGATAATCGGCGAGCCAGGTTTCGACAGCGGCTTTCGTCACGCCCGGATTGCGCGCGGGATCGAGCAGGCAAGGTTCGGTGACCAGGGCGGTGCCGGCGCCGTCGACATGGATCGCGCCGCCTTCGATCACGCAGGGTGCGCGATAGCGCGGAACCGAAAGCGCCGTGCACAAATTACGGGCCAGAGCGTCATCCCTGTCCCACGGAGTATAGAGGCCGTGTTCGAGTCCGCCCCAGGCGTTGAACGGAAAATCCACCGCCCGCAGCCGGGATTTCGCATCGGTGACGAAAACCGGCCCGACATCGCGCGCCCAGGAATCGTCGGTGTTGATCGTGAGCAGCCGGACGGTATCCGGCAATGCCGCGCGTGCCGCCCCTGTCTGCCGGGGCGAGACGATCATGGTCAGGTTTTCATAGCGGGCGATCGTGCTGGCGATCGCGGCGAAAGCGGCTTGCGCGGGACGTGCGTTGTCCCGCCAGTTATCGGGCCGCTCGGGCCAGATCATCACGCAACCGCTGTGATGTTCCCATTCCGCCGGCATCCGGAATCCGTCGATGCGCGGCGTCGTGGTCGGCATGGTTCAACCCGCCGCGGCGTGTCGGTGCACGCCGTCGTAACTGCCGAGCACCTCGTAGAGTTCCGGCCTGCGGTCACGGAACACGCCCCAGGATGCCCGCGTTGCGGCGATCGCGCCGAGATCGATCGTCGCGGTCAGCACGGCGTCCCCTTCACGGCCGGCCTCGGTGAGTTTTGCGCCCTGATGATCGGCGATGAAGGAACTGCCGTAGAATTTGATCGATGTGCCGTGCGCGCCCGGTTCGACTCCGGTGCGATTGGAGGCGATCAGCGGCATCAGGTTGGCGCCGGCATGACCCTGCATCACCCGCTGCCAGTGATCGCGTGAATCGAGCGCCGTATCCTGCGGTTCCGAGCCGATCGCGGTCGGGTAGAGAAGAATTTCCGCACCCTTCAGCGCCATTGCGCGCGCCGCTTCGGGAAACCACTGATCCCAGCAGATGCCGACGCCGATGCGCGCATGGGCGGTGTTCCAGACCCGGAAACCGGTGTCGCCCGGAGAAAAGTAGAATTTCTCGGTATAACCGGGACCGTCCGGGATGTGCGATTTTCGGTAGACGCCGAGCACCGAGCCGTCGGCATCGACGATCGCGACCGAGTTGAAGAAACTCTGCCCGGCGCGTTCGAAAAACGAGACCGGCACGACGATCCCGCAGTCCGCCGCGACCTTGCGGAACCGCGCGACCGCCGGATTGTCCTCAACTGCGCTTGCCAGATCGAAGTGACCGGCAATCTGGTCCTGACAGAAATACCGTGTTTCGAACAATTCGGGCGGCAGGATGATTTTCGCGCCCGAAGCGGCGGCTTCGCGCACCAGCGATTCGGCGTGGTCGAGATTGGCCGCCTGATCCTTCCCGCAGTCCATCTGGAGCGCGGCAATAACGATTTCGTTCGTCATGTCGATCTTTTTTCTCAGGCGTTCTTCAGATAGGCATCGTATTCGACATCGGAGACACGGTGCCTGAACTCCGCGATTTCCTGCCGCTTACACGCGGTGAAGATCGACTGGAATTTCTCACCGAAAATCATCCCCGCGCGCGCGGAGCCGGCAAACCGGTCGGTCGCCGCGGTCCAGGCGATCGGCAGTTTCGGCGCCGCCGAGCCGGTTTTGTCGCCGATCGTTTCCGGCCCCGGATCGGCTTCGGTTTCGATGCCGTCGATCAGCGCGCCCAGAAGGGCCGCGAACGCGAGATAGGGATTGCAGTCGGCCCCGGCGACACGATGTTCCAACCGTGCCGCGCGCGGTTCGGCGTTGATGACACGGATCGCCGACATCCGGTTGTCGTGCCCCCAGTCGCCGAAGACCGGTGCATGGGTGCCGGGCGCGAAGCGGCGATAGGAATTGGCGTGCGGCGCGAACACCAGCATCGAATCCGGCATCGCCGCGACCAGGCCGCCGAGCGCGTGATACAGCGCGGTGCTCGGCCGTTCGGAATCGCCGGTGAAGATATTGGCGCCGTCACGATCCAGCACCGACATGTGGACGTGCATTCCGCTGCCGGCCCAGCCGCCGAACGGCTTGGCCATGAAAGTCGCGCACAGGCCATGCTTGCGGGCGATCTGCTTGACCGTGCGCTTGAACAGAACGGAATCGTCGGCGATGCGCAACGCATCCGGCACATAACGCAATGTTACCTCGAACTGGCCGGGGCCGTTCTCGCTGATCAGCGTATCCAGCGCAATCGACTGCGCGTCCGCCGCGCGCAGCAGGTCGCGCAGGATCGGTTCGTAATCGTGGATTTCCCAGAGGCCGAGCGTGTCGGTCTGCCAGCCGCGCCAGAAGCTTTCATCTGCCCCGCGCGGAGCGATACGCTGCCCGCCAGGCCGGTTCGGATCGACAAGATAGAATTCCAGTTCGACGCCGAGTGCCGGCGTCAGCCCGCGCGCGGCGAAGCGGTCGAGCACGCGGGTAAGCACGCCGCGCGGATCGGCGTAGAACAGCGAGCCATCG
>DASVGZ010000137.1:0-7766 GCA_036379275.1 Acidiphilium sp.
GAAGCACGTGAGCATCGGAGCGCAGCAGAACGCCGTCAGATGGCCGCCGGAGCAGCATTCAGTGAAGTATTTCGGGGATGCGATCGGCCGGCGGGGTATTCCGGCTGCGGCCGCAGCGGACGATGCCGTCGACGATCACCATGCCGATGCCGGGCAGATCGCCTTTCTGCACGCTGTCGAGCAGGCCGGTGCCGGAGGAATGCTGGGCGCGGTCCATCAGGACGAAATCGGCCGACCGACCAGCCTCGATCATGCCGCAATCGAGATCGCGCATCCGCGCTGTGTTGCCGGTGGCGCAGCAGAAGATCTGCTCCGCCGGCATTTCGCCGAGCGAGGACAGAAGCGCGATCATCCGCAGGATGCCGAGCGGCTGAACGCCCGAGCCGGCGGGGCCGTCGGTGCCGAGAATGACCCGGTTCATCTGGTTGAGTTCGCGCGCGAAGCGCAGCGCCGAAAGACCGGCGAGTTCGTTGCCGTTATGGACAATTTCGATGCCCCGGCCGCAGGATTCGCAGAGGCAGCGGATCTGGCGCAGCGGCAGGGCGGTATGGCCACCGTTGATGTGGCCGATGATGTCGGCGTCGGCTTCCAGAACCGTGTCGGCGTCGATGAAGCCGGAGCCGGGCACACTCGGCCCGCCGGTGTGGATGGTGCTGGCGATGCCGTATTTGCGCGCCCAGGCGACCATCTGCTTCGCCTCGTAGCCAGCCTTGACGGTGCCGAGCCCGACCTCGCCGAGAAGTTTCACGCCGGCGGCGGCGAGTTCGGCGAAATCGCTCTCCTGCATTCCCTGTTCGATGACCGGCGCGCCTGCGTGCAACTTCACTCCGGCGGGGCGGAAATTGGCGTAGGCGCGCTGTGCGGTGATGGCGAGCGCCTTGAGGCCGACGATGTCGCGCGGGCGGCCCGGAAGATGCACCTCGCCCGCCGAGACCATGGTGGTGACGCCGCCGTTCAGCGTGCTCTCGATCCAGCCGAGCTGACCCTGACGCGGCGTCCAGTCGCCGAATACGGGGTGGACGTGGCTGTCGATCAGGCCGGGAGACAGCGCGCAACCGTGGGCGTCGATGCTGACGGTGGCGTTATCGGTGTCGACATCCTTCTCGCGGCCGATGGCGGCGATCTTGCCGGATTCGGCGACGATCGTGTCGGCGTCGAGAATCGGCCCCTCGAACTTGCCCGAGAGCATCAGCCCGATATTGCGGATGACCAGTTTGCCCTTCTGGGCTTCAATCCCCGCTGACAATGCCATGATGCGTCTCCTTCGGGTTGAGCCGGCCGGCGGCGGCCAGAACGGCGTTGACGATTCCCTGATAGCCGGTGCAGCGGCAGAGATTGGCGCCGAGCGCGTCGCGAAGTCCGGCTTCGTCGATGCCGGGATCGGCCTCGATCGCGGCGGTGGCGAGCATCAGGAAGCCGGGCGTGCAGAAGCCGCATTGCAGCCCGTGATGGGCGCTGAACGCATCCTGCAACGGGCTCAGTGCGTCGCCGTCGGCGAGGCTTTCGACCGTGCGGATTTCGGACCCTTCGGCCTGCACCGCGAAGATCAGGCAGGAGCGGATCGCGGCGCCGTCCATGATGACGGTGCAGGCGCCGCAGACGCCGTGTTCGCAGCCCGTATGGGTGCCGGTCAGCCCGCAGTCGCGCCGGAGTGCGTCGGCCAGGGTGCGGCGGGGTTCGACCGCGATGCGGCGCGGTGTGCCGTTGACGGTGAGGTCGATGTTGCGCGCGTCGCTGCTCATGCGGATACCTCGACCTTCGCGGCATGACGGGCGGTATTTTTGGCGGCGCGCAAGGCGGCGCGAATACGCATCGGGGTTGCCGGCATTTCGTCGATCGCGACGCCGAACGGCGCGAGAGCGTCGTTGACCGCGTTCATCACCGCCGCGGGTGCGCCGATCGCGCCGCCTTCGCCGAGGCCCTTCGCGCCGGTGATGGTTTCGGGCGAGATCGTCTCGCGATGGATGATCTCGATGCGCGGGATTTCATGCACGGTGGGCGGCAGGAAATCGGCGAGGGTGGCCGAGAGTATGTTACCGGTCTCGTCGTAGACGATTTCCTCAAGCAGGGCATTGCCGATTCCCTGGGCGACGCCGCCGGCGATCTGGCCGTCGACGATCATCGGGTTGATCAGCCGCCCGGCATCCTCGGCGACGATGAAGCGCCGCATCGCGACCGCGCCGGTTTCGGTATCGACCTCGACGAAGGCGATATGCGTCGCGTTCGAGAATGTGCCGGAGGGATCGTAGTGCCCCTGTTCGGCGAGACCGGGGGTGAAACCGGTGCCGAACCGGTGGGACTGGTGCCAGGCGGCGCGGGCGAGATCTTTCACCGCGACTGAACGGTCGGTGCCGCGCACCGTCGCGGCGCCATTGGCGATTTCGATATCGGCTTCGGCGGCTTCGAGAAGCTCGGCGGCGACGCGCAGAAGCTTGTCGTGCAGTTTGCGCGCGGCGAGCAGGGCCGCGCCACCCGAGATCACCAGCGAGCGGCTGGCGAAACTGCCCCAGCCATAGGGGGTGCGGTCGGTGTCGCCATGAATGACGGTGATTTTTTCAGGAACCGTGCCGATCGCATCGGCGATGATCTGGGCGAGGGTGGTGCGCAGGCCCTGACCGTGCGGCGAGGTGCCGATCCGCGCCTCGACCGTGCCGGACGGGTCCATGGTGATCTCGACGGTTTCCCAGCCGGGCACGACATCCATCCCGCGCGCGGCGAAGGCGGGCGAGCCGTAGCCGGTGCGCTCGCAGAAGGTGGAGATGCCGACGCCGAGATAGCGCCCCTCGCGCCGTGCCTGCGCCTGACGCGCGCGAAAGCCGGGCAGGTCGGCGGCGGCCACGGCAGCGGCGAGCGTTTCGCGGTAGGTCGCCTGATCGTAGACAAGGCCGGTCGGGCTGACATGGGGGAAATCCGCGACCAGATTGCGCTGCCGGATTTCGACCGGATCGATGCCGAGTTCGGTGGCGGCCTTGTCCATCAGCCGTTCGATCGCGAAGGTGATCGCAGGGCGGGCGACGCCGCGATAGGGCGCGCTGGAGCAGGTGTTGGTGAGAATGCCGCGCGCGGCGCAGCGATATGCGCCGATGGCGTAGGGGCCAGGCAGTTCGGCGAAGGACATCAGCGGCTCGACCGCGGCGGTGTTGGGAAACGGCGCGTAGGCGCCGCAATTCGCGGTCACGTCGCCTCCGAGCGCGAGCAGTCTGCCATCCGCGCCGAACGCGCCTTCGATGACGATTCCGATATCGCGGCTGTGGAAACTCGCCATCAGGTTGTCGCGCCGGTCCTCGACCCAGGACAGGCTGGTGCGGTAGCGGCGAGCGAGCCAGACCATGACGACGTATTCGGTCGCGAGCGACATTTTCTGGCCGAAGCCGCCGCCGATATCCGGTGCGATCACCCGGAGATCGGATTCCGGGATGCCGAGCAGGTCGGCGATCGCGGTGCGGGTGAGGTGCGGCATCTGGGTGGTGCAGGTGAGGGTGACACGGCCGGTTGCGGCGTCGAACGCGGCATGGGCGGCGCGGGTTTCGATCGGCAGCGCGCTCTGGCGGTGCGAGCGGACCGGGACGCGGACGATGCGGTGCGCCGAGTCGCGGATGGCGGCGAAGCCCGGCGTTTCGGTCGCGACCGAAACCACGATGTTGCCGGCGACCTCGGCGTGGACCAGCGGTGCGCCCGGCGCCATCGCTGCCTCGGCGGTGACGACGGGATCGGCCGGGTCGATGTCGAGCAGCACCGATTCGGCGAGATCCTCGGCCTGTTCCTCGGTTTCGGCGAGAACCGCGGCGACCGGCTCGCCGGTGTAGCGCACCACATCGCGCGCCAGAACGGGCTGGGCGATCGGGATATAGCCGAATTTGCGCAGCATCGGCCGGATCGGCGCGACATCGGCGAGGTCGGATGCGGTGACGATGCGACAGCCCTCCGGCGAGTCGATCCCGGCGATGCGACCCGAGGCGAGCGGGCTGCGCACGAAGCGGACATGAAGGGCGGCCGGAAGATCGGCGGTGAAATGGCCGCGCCCGGTGAGCAATGCGCGATCCTCGACCCGGCGCAGTTTGCGGCCGACGAACGGGGCGTCATCGGAGACGGGGCGGTTCATGCGGCGCACCGGAGAAGCGCGCGGCGGATGCAGGCGGCGATGACATCGCGGCGGTATTCGGCGTCGATCTGGCCATCCTCCATCGGATCGACCGCCTCGCGCGCGGCCTCGGCGGCTGCGGCGAACGCGGCTTCGGTCGCTTCACGGCCAAGCAGGGCGGCTTCGGCTTCGGGGCAGCGGCGCGGCACCGGTTCGATCCCGCCGAGGCCGATGCGGGGATCGGCGATCCGGCCGGCTTCGATGCGGAACGTCGCCAGTGTCATGCCGATCGCGAAATCGCCATGGCGGCGGCTGTATTCGTAAAACCCCATGTGCGTGCCGGCAGGCGGAACGGAAAGTTCGATCGCGGTGAGAAGCTCGTCGGCGGCGAGCGATGTGGTCATGATGCCCTCGAAAAACGCGGAGGCCGGAATCCGCCGTTCTCCGCGCGGCGAGCGGGCGATCATGGTGGCGCCGAGCGTGGCCGCGAGCAGGCACCATTCGGAAGCCGGATCGGCATGGGAGATACTGCCGCCGAAAGTGCCGCGCGTGCGGATCGGGCCATGGGCGATGTTGTGGCAGATATCGGCGAGCAGGGCGCCGAACGCGCCGGGGACGGGCGGGCGCTCGAACGCGGCGTGACGGGTCGCGGCGCCGATGGTCATGATGGTGCCGGAGACCGAGATGCCGGTGAGGGCGGCGATCCGGTTGATGTCGATGAGATGCGCGGGCTGGGCCAGGCGGAACGCCATGATCGGAACCAGGCTCTGTCCGCCCGCGAGAATCCGGGCGCCTTCCGGCGCGAGTTCGCCGAGCAGCGCGACCGCCGCCTCGACGGATTTCGGCGCGTGGTAGGAAAAGGCGGCAGATTTCATCCGGTTTGCGATCCTCCTGATGCCCTCATGGGTCTTTGCGTTCGATTGTATGTATGCTAATGGACTGGTCATGGATCGTCAACCGGATCGCGTGCGCTGCGACGCCTGCCCCGTGATGTGCTACATCAATCCCGGCCGGGCCGGCGCGTGCGACCGTTACGCCAACGATGGCGGGAAGCTGGTTCGGGTCGATCCGCATGTGATTATCCAGCGCACGCTCGACCGGGGCGAGGCGCCGGTTGAGTTCGCCGCGGCCGGCGAGTGGGATGGCGACATCCTGCGCCGGCAGGACGCGCCGCATTTTCCCTTCGTCACCGCGATCGGCGCGGGCACCACCTATCCCGACTACAAGCCGGCGCCGTTCATTGTCGGCGCGGCGATCGACGGGGTGGATACCGTCACGGTCGTGACCGAGGGGATTTTCAGTTACTGCGGCGTCAAGGTGAAGATCGACACCGACCGTCATCTCGGCCCCGAGCGCAATCTGGTACGCGCCGAGGGCGAGCCGGTCGGTCATGTAACGACGGGTGAGTACGGCTCGCAGATGCTCTCGCTCGGCGGTGTGCATCACCTGACCGGAAGCGGCAAGAAGACCGGCAAGATAACGTGCGAGACGCTGCTCGCCCTGTCGAACGGCAAACCGGTCGAGCTTGCGGTGGACGATGGCGCGACGCTCATCGTTCAGGCCAATGCGGCGCCGGTGATCAACGGTGTGCGGGAAGACCGGATGCGGGTGGGCTGCGGGTCGGCCACCATCGGCATGTTCGCGCGGCAATGGTACGGGCTCGCCGACGAGGTGGTTGTGGTGGACGATCACATCACCGGGGTTTTGTCCGAGCATCAGGCCGGAAAACTGTTGGGAGCGGAGGCGACCGGAATCCGGATTCGCGGGCGGCGCTCGACGCCGGGGCGGTATTTCGAGGTTGCCGAGCCCGGCACCGGCTGGGGTGGCACCGATATCGACGATCCGCTGGCGATCGTCGAAGGGTTCGACCCGAAGATCGCACGCGCGGGTGCGCGGCTGCTGATGGTGAGCACGACCGGCGAACACGCCGCCTATTACGAACTCGACGACACGCTGACGCCGCGCGAATGCGAGATGCCGGCCGCGCTGCGGCGCACGGTCGATCTCATCAAGGAAAACTGCGAGCCGGCGCTTGCGACCGTTCTGTTCATGGGCGGCGCGGGTGGATCGCTGCGCGCGGGGGTAACCGAAAATCCGGTGCGGCTGACCCAGTCGGTCCGGCGCTCGCTGACCCGGGTGACTTGCGGCGGCGCGCCGGTGTATCTCTGGCCCGGCGGAGGCATCACCTTCATGGTCGATGTTTCGCTGCTGCCGGAGAACGCGTTCGGCTCGGTGCCGACGCCGGCGCTGGTCGCTCCGATCGAGTTCACCATGAGCCGCGCGGATTACGCGGCACTCGGCGGACATATGGACAGCCTCCGGCCGATTTCGGAGATTCTTGCAAGGCAAGAGAGGAGTGGGCAGGAGGCGGACGGGACGTGACCCGGTCCCGTCTTTCCGTAAGTTATCTTGCCGAGGGGCGCAGGCTGCATCTGGGCGACGGACCGATCGATCTGGTTATCGAGGCAAACGGCGAGGCGGAGATGATCGCGGTTGCCCATGACGCGGCGATTGTGCGCGCGGCGACGATTCTCGACGAATTATGCGCGGAACTTCCGTTACTGCGTTCGGCATCGACCGGCGGGATCACCGCGAACAGCGTGGTGGCGCGGCGGATGCAGCGTGCGGTCGCGCGCCATGCACGGACGATATTCATCACCCCGATGGCGGCGGTTGCGGGCTCGGTGGCCGAGGAAGTTCTGGCGGCGATGTGCGGCGCTGCAAGGCTCGATCGCGCCTGGGTGAATAACGGCGGCGATATCGCGCTGCATCTCGCCGAGGGAGCAAGCCTGACCATCGGCATGGTCGACCGGCCGGACCGGCCTTCGTTGTTCGGCACGATTGCGATTGCCGCCGGTGACAGGGTGCGCGGCATCGCGACCAGCGGTTGGCGCGGACGGAGTTTTTCGCTCGGCATTGCCGATGCGGTGAGTGTGCTCGCCGTCGATGCGGCATCCGCCGACGCGGCGGCGACGGCGATCGCCAATGCGGTCGATCTGCCCGGACATTCCGCGATCCGGCGGGCCGCGGCGAACACGCTCGATCCGCAGAGCGATCTCGGCGATCGCGCGGTGACGGTTGCGGTCGGGCATCTCGCCCTGGCGGAGGTTGCGCGCGCACTCGATTCGGGTGAGGAAAGAGCGCGCGATCTGGCCGATACGGGCGCGATCGTGGCAGCCGCCATCCATCTTCAGGGCGTCACCCGGATCGTGGGCGGCGCGGCCTGGCAACCGATCATCACGGAGGACGATCCCTCATGCAGACCGAATTTCCTGGCATCGCCATCCGCAAGTTCATAACGATCGCGGAGGAGATTCATCACGAGCGCGGGCCGGTTGCCGGTGCGCCGCGCCGGCGTGCGGCGATTCTCGCGGTGATCGCCAACCCGTTCGCGGGGCGCTATGTCGAGGAGATCGCGCCGTTCATGGACACGTTGAAGCCGCTGGGTGTCGAAATGGCCAGACGACTGGTCGCGGTTCTGGGCGGTGATGCCAAGGCGATCGACGGTTACGGCAAGGGCGCGATCGTCGGAGCCGATGGCGAGATCGAACATGGCGCGCTCTGGCATGTGCCGGGCGGCTACGCGATGCGCAATGTTCTGGGCGATACCAAGGCGATCGTGCCTTCGGCAAAAAAAGTCGCCGGCCCGGGCGCACGGCTCGACGTGCCGATCACCCATGTCAAT
>DASVGZ010000138.1:0-2882 GCA_036379275.1 Acidiphilium sp.
CTGGTCTGTCACCATGGCGTCGGCTTCGATCCCGGCGGTGGCGTCGAGTGGCGAAGCCACGGTTATCACCCGGGCGCCGTGAACCTGCCTGACACCGGTCAGGCTGGAAGGCGTGGCACCGATCGCCCTTGCGGCGCGAAGGCGATTTTCTGCGACGTGCTCGGGATCGTCCTTGCCGAAAACGCTGCAATTGAGGCTGGAATAGGCGCCTTCCGATACGCCGCCCTTGCGGGTGAAAAAACCATGCGGAGTGGCGATGTCGCCTCGAAAAAACGGGATCATGCGGTAAATCCGGCTGTAATCGGCAGGTCAGGATGGTGGATTGCGAATGCCTTGAACAGGCTACCCATGGCCTCGGCCGCTGTCAGGCGGCGCGTTGCAGCGAGCAGTTGCAAGGCCATCTCGGGCGAGGCCTTACGGCCGAGTTGCGCCGTGCGCTCATGAATTCCAAGACTCGCCAGAAAAGCTCCTTGCGGAACCGGCCCCGAAACTAGGCAGCCGGTTTTGGTGGCGGCAGCGGCAAGGCGAGCAAAATCGACATGAGCTGTCAGATCGGCTGTACCCGGTTCGGCGAGCGGGTCGGCGGGGGCGCCATTCCGGATCGCCTGCAAGCTTTCTCCCGGCCCGCTCTGTGCCGGTCCATAGTCGATCAGCAGGGCCGCGCCACCGGTTTTTGCAATTCGAGAGGCGAGAGCGGCGACGAATTCTTCCGCAGCCTCGCCATATTCCTGAATGTTGCCGATCTTCCCGTCGGGAAGTTCCATGTCGACCGGCAGTTCAACGAACCGGTCATTCTCCACATGGCGCTCGGTCCAGCCGGTGTTTCGACAGACAAACTGGCGAATTGGCAAGGCATCGAGAAACTCGTTCGCAAGCAGGATGATCGGGCCATCCGGGATACCGGACAGGTCAGGATGAATCATTGCATCCGGCAAGGCTGATCTCAGGTCGCCGATCAGGCGGGGCGAAGTCTCGATCAGATGGAGCGACCCTGCCTTGGCGAAACCAGGCAGGGCGCGGCGGATCGCGCGCAAGGCGTCCCGCATCAATGTGCCGCGTCCGGGGCCTGCTTCGGCAAGGATGACCCGCTCCGGCATCCCCATCGCCTGCCACGCCAATCCCGCCCACAGACCGAGCAATTCGCCGAAAATCTGTGAAATCTCGGGGGATGTGGCGAAGTCAGCGAACGGGTCGTGAGTCGCATAATAAGCGGCGTTGGCCCACGCCATGAAGTGATCGAGTCGTTCGCTCACGCGGCGAGGGCAGGTTGACTGCGGCCGATGCGCCGGGCGCGCCAGATCATGACGGCGCCGATCACGATCATCGGCAGGGAGAGCAGTTGCCCCATCGTCAGGCCGAACATCAGATAGCCGAGAAACCAGTCCGGCTGACGGAAGCATTCGGAAATTGTCCGCGCGACGCCGTAGCCGAGCACCAGAACGCCGGCGAGACAGCCGGGCTGATTCCTGATCCGCTCGCTGCGGGACAAGGCGAACAGGATGATGAACAGAACGATCCCTTCCAGGGTCGCCTCGATCAGTTCCGATGGGTAGCGCGGGATGTCCGAGCCCGATTGCGGATAGATCAGACGGAACGGAAACCATGCAGGGGCAGGGCGACCCCACAACTCACCGTTGATGAAGTTGGCGATGCGGCCGAGGAACAGGCCGATCGGAACGGGCACGGCAACGCGGTCTGCAAAACTCCACGGGTCGAGTTGATGGCGGTGGCAGTAAATCAGGATCGCGACCGCAACGCCGATGAACCCGCCGTGGAAGCTCATCCCGCCATCCCATACCGCATAGGTGCGGTTCAGATGGTCGAGAAAGTAGACCGGCTGGTAGAACAGGATGTAACCGATCCGGCCGCCCAGAACGACGCCGAGTGTCGCCCAGGACAGAAAATCGTCCACCTGCTCGTGAGTCGCGACAGCCGGTTTTTTCTGCACGAGACGGCGCATCAGCCGCCAGCCGAGAACAAGGGCCGCGATATAGGCGAGTGCGTAATAATGAACGGACAGGGGGCCGAGCTTTACCAGGATCGGATCGAAATGCGGCCAGACGTAGACATTGCTCATCGACAGGGATCCGGTTGCTTCAGGAATTCGGTAACGTAGCGGGTTACGCCGTCCTCGAGCGGGGTGAAGCGGTGGTCGAAGCCGGTGGCACGCAACCTGTCCATGGTCGCCCGGGTGAAAGATTGGTATTGACCGGTCAGGCGTTCCGGCATCGGCACGAATTCGATCCGCTCGGGCACGCCATTCGCGGCGCATACCGCGCGGGCGAGGTCGGCGTAGCTGCGGGCGATGCCGGTTCCGAGATTGAACAGCCCGGAAACAGCCGGATGGTCGAGCAGGAACAGCAGGGCTGCGACCACGTCGTCGACCCAGATGAAATCCCGCGCCTGGGCGCCATCGGCGAGGCCAGGGCGGTCGGACCTAAACAGGGTTGCCGGCCGTCCGGCGGCGATTTCGTCGTGCTTGACCTTCACGACCGATATCATCGCGCCCTTGTGATACTCATTCGGACCATAGACGTTGAAAAATTTCAGCCCGGCCCACTGGGGCGGGCGCGGCCGGCCGGCCCGGCATTCGCCCGCGACCCAGAGGTCGAAGGCGTGCTTCGACCAACCGTAGAGATTCAGGGGGCGTAACCTGTGCAGCGCATCGATCCCGAAATCGTCGTCGAAGCCGGCGGAACCGTCGCCATAGGTCGAAGCCGATGACGCATAAATGAACGGCACGCCCTGCATGGCGCACCAATGCCACAGGGACTGGCTCAGGGTGACGTTGCTGTCCCAGACCAGATCGCCGTCGGTCGCTGTGGTCTCGCTGATCGCGCCCAGATGGAAAACCGCCTTTAGCGGCGGGTTGGTGGCAAGAT
>DASVGZ010000139.1:0-5125 GCA_036379275.1 Acidiphilium sp.
GGAGACACCCATGAACGCCATGAACGAACTCAAGACCGACAGCACCAACGCCGCCTGGCACCAGCGCCGGCTCGACGCCACCCCACGCGGTGTGGGCGTGATGGGCGACTTCTTCATCGACCGGGCGAAGAACGCCGAGTTCTGGGACATCGAGGGCCGCCGTTTCATCGACTTTGCCGGCGGCATCGCGGTGCTCAACACCGGCCACCGGCATCCGAAGGTGATCGCCGCGGTCGAGGCCCAGATGGCGCGCTTCACCCATACCTGCTTTCAGGTTTCGCCCTACGAACCCTATATCGCGCTCGCCGAGCGGCTCAACGCGCTCGCACCGGTCGAGGGGCCGGCGAAGACGATCTTTCTCACCACCGGCGCCGAAGCCCTTGAAAACGCGGTGAAGATCGCGCGCGCGGCGACGAAACGGCCCGGCGTTATCACCTTCGCGGGCGGCTTTCATGGCCGCACCCTTCTGACCATGGCGATGACCGGCAAGGTTCTGCCCTACAAGAAGAATTTCGCGCCGATGCCGGCCGAAATCTATCACGCGCCCTTCCCGGCCGAGTCGCTTGGCGTGACCGTGGCCGACTCCCTGCGCGCGATCGAGGTGATCTTCCGCGCGGATATCGAACCGTCACGGGTCGCCGCCATCGTGATCGAGCCGGTGCAGGGCGAAGGCGGTTTCATCCCCGCCCCGGCCGAACTGCTCCAGGCGCTGCGCAAACTGTGCGACCAGCACGGGATCCTTCTGGTCGTTGACGAGGTGCAGACCGGGTTCGGGCGCACCGGCAAGATGTTCGCGATCGAGCATTCCGGGGTGAAGCCGGACATGATCACCGTCGCGAAATCGCTCGCCGGCGGGTTCCCGCTGTCGGGTGTGATCGGCCGCGCCGAGGTGATGGACGCGCCGGAACCGGGCGGGCTCGGCGGCACCTATGCCGGCAATCCACTCGCCTGCGTGGCGGCTCTCGCGGTTCTGGACGTGATCGCGGAGGAAAAGCTGATCGAGAGGGCCAATGCGATCGGCTCCCGGATCACCGCCCGGCTGAACAAGATCGCCACACGCAACGATGTGGTGCCGATCGCGGCGATCCGCGGGCCGGGCGCGATGATCGCGTTCGACGTGGTGAAGGAGCGCGGCGGTCATGAGCCGGATGCGGACAAGACCAGGCAGATTCTTGCCAGCGCGCGCGAGAACGGGCTGATCCTGCTGTCCTGCGGGGTGAACTACAACACGATTCGCCTTCTGGTGCCGCTCACCGTCAGCGATGCGGTGCTCGACGAAGGACTGACGGCGCTGGAGACCGCCCTCGCCGCCTGATCCGGCGACGGTCAGGCGCCTTGTCTGACCGTCAGCCCGGGCACTGCCGAAACCCGCCCCGGACAGGGCGGGTTTTGTTTTGCGATCATGCCGCCTTCTGCAATCCGGACGCATCGTCGAGCGCCGCGCCGCGCAGGGCCGCCGGGCGGGTCCGGCAGCGTTCGACATAGGCGTCGAGAACGGCACTTGCCGGAAACGCCTGCCGCGCGAAGCCGAGCGCGCTGGAAACCAGAAGATCCGCCCCGGAAAATTGCTCGCCCATGACATAGGGAGACCGGGCGAGCGCCGCCTCGAGGCGGTGAACCACGGCATCGTAATTGCGCTGCTTGTACGGCGCAGCGGCAAGTTCGCCCATCATGGCGGCGAGCATCGCCGGTTCCATCTCCGCGGCATACCAGGCGAGCCAGGTAAGGTACGCACCGCGCCGCGGATCGCCCGGGACCGGCCCAAGCCCGGCCTCGGGGAACGCCTCGGTCAACCAGGCGACGATGGCGACGGATTCCGCGACCAGCACATCGCCATGCCGCACAGCGGGCACGCGCCGGTCTGGGTGCGGGTTCGCCGGATCTCCCTCACCTTCGCCGGTCATCGGCCGGAAGATCGAGACCGGGCGGATCTCATAGGGCGCACCCAGTTCCTCCAGCAGCCAGATCATCCGGGACGAGCGGGATTTCGGAGCATGGTACAGGGTGATCATGGTGAAGCCTCCTTCGTGATTTCAAACGTATCTCCGGGCCGCGAGCCGCGTGCGTCAGTGATGGAGAGGCTTGTAGAAAAACCCTGCTGACAGCATTCTGTCAGCAGGAGGAGCGTGCCATGCGGCGAGCCGACCGGCTGTTCCAGATCATCCAGATTCTGCGGCGCTCGTCCCGCCCGGTGACGGCGAACCGCATCGCTGACGAACTCGAGGTTTCGCAGCGGACGGTCTACCGGGACATCGCCGACCTGATCGGGCAGCGCGTGCCGATCCTCGGCGAGGCCGGGTTCGGCTACGTGCTCGACGACACGTTCGACATGCCGCCGCTGATGCTGACTCCGGACGAGATCGAGGCGGTGGTTCTCGGCGCGCAGTGGGTAGCCGGCCGGGGCGATCCGGCGCTGGCCAGGGCGGCGCGCGACCTGATCGCGAAAATCACCACGGTGGTGCCCGAGCAATTGCGGCCGTTCATCGCCCTCCCCTCGGTCGGAACACCGCCCGCCTATAATGCGACGCTTGACGGTATCGACTTCGCCCGGACCCGCGACTGGATCCGTCAGGGCCGCAAGATCAGGATCGGCTACCGCGACGAGCGCGGCGAGACCAGCAACCGGGTGATCTGGCCCGTCATCATCGGCTATTTCGACAAGGCGCGCATGTTGGCGGCCTGGTGCGAACTCCGGCAGGATTTCCGGCATTTCCGCACCGACCGGGTGATCGGGGCCGAATTCCTCGACGAGCGCCATGGCTGCCGCCCCGGCGAGTTGCGGCTGCGGTGGAAGCGGCACCTGGAGGAAAAGGACCGGCTGAGATACCCGGCCCCGCGATAGCGAATCAGCGATAGCGGGGAGCCGGATCTTCCTCCTGCAGCCGCGCCCAGTGTGCGTGCAGGAGCGCGATCTTGTCGAAGACGAGCGCGAGATCGGCCATTTCCCGGTCGAGCCTGCGCGAAGCGGCGAGGCCGCGATGCGACGGTTCGCCCGAGATCAGCCGCGCCCCGGCGGAAACGCGCAGCCAGCCGACCTGGCCGCCCGCGCCATCCGGCAGGGCGACCGGCTGGCCGATATGGCAGATCCGGGCGGCAAGGCGGCGCTCGGCCTCGTCTTCGAACAGGACGGAGCAGTCGGCGTTCAGCCAGTGATAGAGTTTGCGCATCGCGGCGGGATCGAGCAGGCGTGCGGAATCGCCGGGCATACGCACCGCGAAGCCGAATACGCTGCGCAGCGTATCCCATCCCGCGCTCTCGCGGGACGGGTCCGGCACCGGCAGAAGCACGAACATGGCGTGGCGGGCGATCGAATCCCGCACCGTCGCGGCGAACCGGGCAACGATTGCTGTCTTGCGCGCCTCATCCACCCGGGCGAAGGCGCGATATTCGGCGAGCGCCGCACGCCAGCGGAGCAAAAGCCCGTAATTGGCGGTCGGCGGCAGCGATTTCGCAGCGCGCACACCCGACGGCCATTCCGAGCGGCCGAAATAGGCGTCGAGTCCGGCGGGCAAACGCCCGGAATCGAGACGTTTCGCGATCGAAGGCGGCAGCAGCGCGGCCCCCGCGAACGGCGGTCCGGTAAGAAATTTCGAGCCGGTGACCAGAACCACCGCGTCGAGGTCGAGATAGGCCGCGATCCGCTCCGGCGCGATGCGCAACTGGCAGGCATCGACCACGATGTCGAGTTCAGCCCCGAACCGGGCGCGCAGATCGCGCAGCAGATCCATCGACGGCGCGAGCAACCCGGTTTTCGAAAGATCGAGCGCGTGCAGGATCACCCGCCGCCCGGCTTCGGTTGCAACGGCGATGGCGGTTTCGATATCGGCATGAACGGCTCCGCCCGGCCGGATCGCCCCGCCAGGATCGCGCAGCGGAATCGACACCAGAGCGGTATCGCCGCGGAATCCCTCGATCGGCGCCGAGCGCGAAACATCGTGCCCGTTCGCGGTATCGACCGCGAAATGCCGCCCGGTCGCCGCCATCGGCACACCGCTGCCGGTTTCCTCGGGGGCGAGGAGAATCGTGGTGATCGGCCGATCCGCGACCGGCAGATGGCTGAGCGCCAAAGCGAGCAATTCGCTGTCGGTGCCGGACGCCGCCAGAACAACGGCCCCGCCACGCGGAATTCCGAACGCCCGGCCGATCGCGCGACGCACCGCGCCCGCCTCGGCGTGGATCGCCCGCCGGTCGCCCGCCGTCAGCATCAAGGTCGTCACCTTGAGCCGGATCCGGTCTGCGGCCTCGTAGCCACGTTCGGAAATCGACGACGCCGTGGACGAGGCGAAGGTGACCGCCCAGGGTCGCGGCCGGTGGCTGCAACCATAGCCGTTGAGATCGGATTGCGGATCGCGCAGCAGGCGGATGTCGCCGCCGGTTTCCATGATCGCCTCGGCCGTGCCAAGCACCGGCCAGAGCGAGGCGATGCGCGCGGCGGCTTCCGCCGGCAGGGAGTCGGAGGCCGCACCGTGGCATGGCGCGAGAGTCCGCCAGACCCCGGCAAGCCGGTCAGCCGGGGGAGGCGGATCGCCGCCCATCAACCCGATCCAGTCGAAGCACCCGGATGTCAGCCGCTCGGCGAAAGCGAACTGGGCTGCCGAACGTGCGGCGGCGAGTCCGGCAACGGCATCGGGCGCTCCGGCCTCGGTCAGCCATGCTAATTCGCCGGCGAGTCGGGCCGCGATCAGAAGATCGGCCTCGTCCAACCCTTCATCGAGCAGAATGGCACCGGATTGGCCAAGCCGGAACGGGCCGTCGCACGCTCCGATGGTCCATGGCCGCCCGCGCAACGGCCAGAATGCAACGTCGCTTTTGAGCCATGCCTGAATGCGGGACATAACCCGCCCGTGCTGGCGGAGCGCCGGCGCGCCGGCGGCGTCAGATCGATTTTTCATAACCTCTCTATAAAGATGGCAGGCGATTTCGCCATCCGCGCTCAGTCGCCGGGCCGGAATGCGTCCGCGATCCGGAGCACGGACTCGCCGACAACGAGCGCGACATCGAACCGGATTCCCTCGCGTTGCCAGTCCGGATGTTCGGCAAGAACGATCTCCGCGGCCGCCGCGAGCCGCCTCTGCTGACGCTTCGAGACCGATTCCACCGCCGCGCGCGCGGTGCGCCGGGTCTT
>DASVGZ010000140.1:0-15936 GCA_036379275.1 Acidiphilium sp.
CGGGGTGACGAACAGTTCATCGATTTTCACCCCGTGCGGATTGCGCGCCAGCGGCCGTTCGGTCATCAGCACCAGAAGCGGCGCGATCACCGTGCGTGACCAGTAGCTGATCTTCCACATCGTGATCGGAAACCAGCCCGGCAGGAGCATGATTTCGACCGGCATCACCGGGCAGGCCCGCCACGGCACGGCGCCGTAAAGGGCAAGCTGGATGCGGGTGAACACGTTGGTCCGCTCGGCACCGCCACGCGCAAGGATCGCCGCCCGTGCCCTGCGCATGTGTGGAGCGTCCGGGTCGTCCCCGATCGCCTTGAGCGCGAAATACGCCTTCACGCTCGCCGAAAGATCCATCGCTCCGTCATGGAACAGTGGCCAGCCGCCCGGATTTCGCGGAGAATCGCCCTGGATCGCACGCAGATAGACGCCGATGCGGTCTTCGAGTTCGGGGTCGATCCGGTCGAGAAAATGCTCAAGCAGCACATACTCCGCCGGAATCGTCGCATCCGCCTCCAGTTCGTAGACGTAATGGCCGTCCGGTCTCTGCTCGGCGGCGAGACTGGCATGGGCGCGGCCGATCGCGTCGTCCAGCGCGGCGAGATCTGATGACAGTCCGGTCAGCATGACGGCTGTATAGGCGAAATTTTTACTCCTGCGCCATAGTTGGCGATTCCGGCCTCTGTCGGCGTCATGCAGCGGTGCGCGGCCGCCGGGAGAACCAGCCCTGGCTCGGCGTTGCCATCAACTGATCGACTGCCGGCGCGCGCGCCACCGTGCCATCGCGCACGAAGGCTTCGTGGCGGGCTTCGATCGCCTCGGGGTCATAGAGATAATTGACCATGATGCCGAAGGATTCGGCGATACCGCGCGGTCCCGGGTTGCCCATCCAGTTGATCCGCTCCAGCCGCGCGCCGTTGCCGAGATGGAATTTTGCCACCGGATCGGGGCGCACGACATCCTGCGCATCGCCTGTTCTGAAGTCGCCAGTCAGATAGAGTGCGGCGAAACGCAGCAGCGGCGCGCGCAGGGCTCCGGCCAGTGCTGTGTTTTCCCACCAGTCCGGACGTTCCAGTGCTGCTTTCAGCAATCTTGTATTACCTGCCGGGTCCGCTGCCGGCTCGGTCTCGAGACCGGCCTCGCGCAATACCGCCTCGCGCTCGTCGGCGGTGAGCCATGCTCGCGACGGTGATGGCCGATCGAGCAGGGCACGCGCCGCGCGGGCAAGGCCCGGCACCGGCGAGAGGGTGGAAAACCGCCTGAGCCGGGGCAGTTCCGCCCGCAATTCCTCGACCACCTGCTTGATCAGGAAATTGCCGAAGGAAATTCCGCGCAGCCCTTCCTGACAGTTGGAAATCGAATAGAAAATCGCGGTATCCGCGTCTCCGGCGGCGTCGTGCAGCGCGGCCTCGGCGGCGAATTCCTCCGCCTCGCGTGCCAGCAACGGGCCGATCGCCTCGGCGAGCCCCCGGACCAGCGCGACCTCGACGAAGATCAGTGGTTCGTCAGGCAGGGACGGATGAAAAAACGCGAAACAGCGCCGGTCGGGTGCCAGCCGCCGGCGCAGATCCTCCCAGCCCTGGATTTCATGCACAGCCTCGTATTCGATCAGCTTTTCCAGAATGAAAGCGGGGGTGCGCCAGTCGATCCGGCGGAGTTCGAGAAATCCCCGGTTGAACCAGGAGGTGAACAGATGTCTGAGATCGGCGTCCAGCGGCCGCAGATCCGGGTTGTTCCGCAACTCGCCGAGCACGGCGCGGCGCATTCCGACCAGAGCGGCGGTGCCGCCCGGTGCCATGTTCATCCGGCGCAGCACTTCCTGACGCGGCGGTTCGGCTGCGGCGGCGAGAGCGGTCGCGGTATCCGCGTCCGGGGCTTCGAGATAGGCGCGCGCTGCCGCCTCCAGCCGGTCGTGGTCGGGTTCGAAATGGGCGGTCAGGAACCGGTGAAAACAAAGTTTCTCGTCCGGCGACAATCCGCGGATCGTGTCCAGCAGCGCTGCCGAGAGTGCCGCGCCCGAGGCTTCGCCTCGTCCGCCGAGCAGCGAATCGGTCAGCAGTTCGGCGCGCTCGCGCGAGGGCAGGTCGGCATTGGGCAGGGTGACGTAATGCCGGCCACGCTCGACCAGAGAGGCCCAAAGCCGGTCGAGCCAAGGGCGGGTTCCCTGACCCGAGGACGTGGAAGACGGTTCTGGATCGGCCATGCCCTGATTTCCTCGCGACGAACTCCCCTTATTAAGGGGAGGTTGCCGATGGTTTCCAGAGGCGGGTAATCAGGGAGCGACGAGGGAAGTCAGCCGCGCTGGGCGATGGCGTCCACCCTGGCCTGTGCGGTGATCAACCGATCGGAGGCGGCGCGCCAGGCTGCCTCGTCGGTATCGCTTACCGTCCGGAAATGCGCTTCGGCGCGCTCAAGTTCATCGGCCGCGTTCTGCGCGTCGAGTTCGGCGAGCTTGACGATCGCGTCGGCCAGAACGGTGCAGCGCTCCTCGGTCACTTCGGCGAAGCCGCCGGAAACGAAGTAGCGGTCGGCCACCTTGTCGTTCTCGTAAAGGTCGATCATGCCGCCGCGCAGGCTGGTGATCAGCCTTGAGTGGCCGGGCAGGATGCCGAGATCGCCCTCGGTGCCGGGAATCACCACCATGTCCACCGGGCGCGCCAAGAGAAGCCGTTCCGGGCTGATGATTTCGAGAGCGACGGTCACGCGCCTCTCCTCACGCCGCCTGGTTGAGCTGTTCGGCCTTCTTCACCGCGTCCTCGATGGTGCCGACCATGTAGAACGCGGCCTCGGGCAGGTGATCATACTCGCCGGCGCAGATCGCCTTGAAGCTGCGCACCGTATCTTCGATCCGCACGAACAGGCCGGGCGATCCGGTGAACACCTCGGCCACGTGGAAGGGCTGCGACAGGAAGCGCTCGATCTTGCGCGCCCGCGCGACGGTCAGCTTGTCGTCCTCGGAGAGCTCGTCCATGCCGAGAATCGCGATGATGTCCTGAAGCGACTTGTAGCTTTGCAGGATGCGCTGGACCTCGCGGGCGACGGCATAATGCTCCTCGCCGACGATGCGCGGATCGAGCGAGCGCGAGGTCGAGTCGAGCGGATCGACCGCCGGATAGATGCCCTTCTCCGAAATCGCCCGGTTCAGCACCGTGGTCGCGTCCAGATGGGCGAAGGAGGTCGCCGGCGCGGGGTCGGTCAGGTCGTCGGCGGGAACGTAGATCGCCTGAACCGAGGTGATCGAGCCCTTCTTGGTCGAGGTGATCCGCTCCTGCAGCGCGCCCATGTCGGTCGAGAGCGTCGGCTGGTAGCCCACTGCCGAGGGAATGCGCCCGAGCAGCGCCGAAACCTCGGCGCCCGCCTGGGTGAAGCGGAAGATGTTGTCGACAAAGAACAGAACGTCCTGGCCTTCCTCGTCGCGGAAATATTCGGCGAGAGTGAGCCCCGACAGGCCGACCCGCGCGCGCGCGCCAGGCGGTTCGTTCATCTGGCCATAGACCAGCGCGACCTTGGAGCCTTCGGTGGTATTCTCGCCGAGCTTGATCACCCCGGCGTCGATCATCTCGTGATAGAGGTCGTTGCCCTCGCGGGTCCGCTCGCCGACGCCGGCGAACACCGAGACACCGCCATGCGCCTTCGCGATGTTGTTGATCAGTTCCTGGATCAGCACGGTCTTGCCGACGCCTGCGCCGCCGAACAGCCCGATCTTGCCACCCTTGAGGTAGGGGGCGAGCAGGTCGACCACCTTGATCCCGGTGACCAGAATCTCCGCAGAGGTCGCCTGATCCTCGAAGGACGGAGCCTCACGGTGGATCGGGTAGCTCAGCTTCGCGTCGATCGGCCCGCGTTCGTCGATCGGCTCGCCGATCACGTTGAGAATCCGCCCCAAAGTCTCGGGGCCGACCGGCACGCGAATGCTGTCACCGGTGTCGCCCACTTCGGCGCCCCGCGCCAGACCGTCGGTGCTGTCCATCGCGATGCAGCGCACCGTGCGCTCGCCGATCTCCTGCGCCGCTTCCAGCACCAGCCGGCGTTCGCCGACTTTGGTTTCCAGTGCGTTCAGGATGAACGGCAGATCGCCCTCGAACTGCACATCGACCACCGGCCCCATGATCTGCGTGACCCGTCCGGTAATGTTTTTCGCCATGGTCCTGGTTCCTCGTATCGCCGTCTCAGAGCGCTTCCGCGCCGGAGATGATTTCGATCAATTCCTTGGTGATGTTCGCCTGCCGGGTGCGGTTGTAGTTCATGGTCAGGCGGTTGATCATGTCACCGGCATTGCGCGTCGCATTATCCATCGCGGTCATCTGCGCGGCGTGGAAACCGGCATTGCTTTCGAGCAGCGCGCGATAGATCTGCACCGCGAGATTGCGCGGCAGCAACTGGTCGAGCAGCGTGCCGTCATCCGGCTCGATCTCGTAACCGGCGCCGGCATCCGCGTCATCGCCGTCGTCGTTCGCCGCCACCTCGGCACTCGCGGGAATCAGGGGCGTCTCGGAGGCAGTCTGTACCATCACCGAGACGAACCGGTTGAACAACAGCGTGCAGCGGTCGAAGCCGCCGCCCCCGAATTCGGTGATGATGCGGTTCGCGATCGCCTCGGCGTCGGAAAACTCCAGCGAACGGCGGCCGACGAAATTGACATCGCCGATCATCCGGCCGGCCATGTCACGGCGCAGCGAATCGCGCCCCTTGCGACCGACGGCGAACAGCTTGACGGTCTTGCCCTCGGCCTCGAGTGCTCGCACCCGGTTGCGCGCCGCCCGGGCGATCGAGGCGTTGAACGGTCCGGCGAGTCCGCGATCGGCGGTTACGACGACGATCAGATGGATCTTGTCCTCTCCGGTGCCGATCAGCAGCGCCGGTGCATTCGGATTGTTCGCCGCTCCCTGCGCGAGAGCGGCCATCATCGTCGCCATCCGGGTCGCATAGGGCCGCGCCGCCTCGGCCTGTGCTTGGGCGCGGCGCAGCTTGGCGGCGGCGACCATTTTCATCGCCTTCGTGATCTTCTGCGTCGACTTGACGCTGGTGATCCGGTTGCGGAGCGATTTCAGGCTGGGCATCGGCCGGGTCCGCCGTTCACGCGAAATTCTTGGCGAAGGTCTCGATGAATTCGGTCAGCTTCGTCTCGACATCCTTCTTGATCTGGCGCTCGTCGCTGATCGATTGCAGGATTTCCGGCGCGCGCGCCTTCAGATCCGACAGCAACTGGCTCTCGAAATCGCCGATCCGGTTGAGCGGAATCTGATCGAGATGCCCGCGCGTTCCGGCGAAGATCGACACCACCTGCTCCTCGACCGGCACCGGCTTGAACTGTGGCTGCTTGAGCAGTTCGGTCAGCCGCGCGCCGCGCGCGAGAAGCTTCTGGGTCGAGGCGTCGAGATCGGAGGCGAACTGCGAGAACGCCGCCATCTCGCGATACTGTGCGAGGTCGAGCTTGATCTTGCCCGCAACCTGCTTCATCGCCTTGATCTGCGCCGCCGAGCCGACGCGCGAGACCGAATTGCCGACATTGACGGCAGGGCGCACGCCTTTGAAGAACAGCTCGGTTTCGAGGAAGATCTGTCCGTCGGTGATCGAAATCACGTTGGTCGGAATATAGGCGGCGATATCGCCCGCCTGGGTTTCGATCACCGGAAGGGCGGTCAGGCTGCCCGCGCCGTGCGCGTCGGACATTTTTGCCGCGCGTTCCAGCAGGCGCGAGTGCAGATAGAACACGTCGCCCGGATAGGCCTCGCGTCCCGGCGGGCGGCGCAGCAGAAGCGACATCTGCCGGTAGGCGACCGCCTGCTTCGACAGATCGTCGTAGCAGATCAGCGCGTGCATTCCATTGTCGCGGAAATACTCGCCCATCGCGCAGCCGGTATAGGGAGCGAGGAACTGGAGCGGCGCGGGCTCGGAGGCGGTTGCCGCGACCACGATGGAATACTCCATCGCGCCGTTTTCCTCGAGAGTGCGCACGAGCTGCGCCACGGTCGAGCGCTTCTGCCCGATCGCGACGTAGATGCAGTAGAGCTTCTTCTTCTCGTCGCCCTGTGCGTTGATCGATTTCTGGTTGATGAAGGTATCGACGACGACGGCGGTCTTGCCGGTCTGGCGGTCGCCGATGATCAGCTCGCGCTGGCCGCGTCCGATCGGGATCAGCGCGTCGATCGACTTGATTCCGGTCTGCATCGGCTCGCTCACCGATTGGCGCGGAATGATCCCCGGCGCCTTGACCTCGACCAGCCGGCGTTCGGTGGTCTCGATCGGCCCCTTGCCGTCGATCGGGTTGCCGAGCGCGTCGACCACGCGGCCGAGCAATCCCTTGCCGACCGGAACGTCGACGATCTGCCCGGTGCGAGTGACGGTGTCACCCTCGCGGATCGCCCGGTCCTCGCCGAAGATGACGACGCCGACATTGTCGTTTTCGAGGTTGAGTGCCATGCCCTTGACCCCGGCATTGGGGAATTCGACCAGTTCGCCGGCCATCACGTTGGCGAGGCCGAAGACGCGGGCGATACCGTCGCCCACCGACAGCACCTGCCCGGTCTCGGCGACATTCGCGGCGATATCGAAATCCGCGATCTGGCGCTTCAGGATTTCGGAGATTTCGGCGGGGCGGATCTCCATATCAGGCGGCTCCCTTCATCACATGGCGCAGGCGTTGCAGGCGCGATTTCAAACTGGTGTCGTAGAGGCGCGAACCGACCTTGACCGACATCCCGCCGAGCAGCGAGGGGTCGACGGTTTCGCGAATGGCCACGCGGTCGCCATATCCCGCCTCGGCGAGGCGGGCGGCGAGCTGGTTGCGCTGGGTGTCGGTCAATTCATGGGCGGAGGTCACCTCGGCGACGACGATTCCGCGCCGTTCGGCGACATAGGCGGCAAATCCGGAAACCAGCCCCGGCAGATCACGCAGCCGCCGGTTGGCAGTGGCGATGGCGACGAAGCGTTTCACCAGATCGGAAAATCCCTGGCTCGCCAGAGCCGCATCCATCGCGCGGCCGGCTTCGGCAACGCCGGTCGTACGGCTTTCGATCAGCCGGCGCAGCGTTTCGGATCGGGCGACCAGTGCGCCGAGCGCTTCCATCTCGGTAACGGTCCGGTCGAGTTGCTTTTGTTCGTCGGCGAGTTCGTAGAGCGCGCGGGCATAGCGCTGCGACAGACCCGACGGCCGTTCGGAGATGCCGGTTGCTGACAGGGTGGATGACAAGCGCGCGTTCCCATTCCTGGTGCGATCTACGGTTCAAACCCGGAACTTTCCTGCCATGACCGTTTCCGGCGTCATGGGCGCGGCCGTTCCTCCGCCCTTTCGGCCGGCGTGCGGCGACTAGCATAGCCCCCATGCAGGCGCAACACATGCGTTCAAAAGAATGAGATTTTCAAAGGAACGAGACCGGGTCGATGTCGATATCGATCCGCGCCGCGCGCGGCACACCGGCGCGCCCGAGCCATGTGCGCAGGATCGGCTGGATCGCCACGTTGCGCTTCGTGCGCAGCAGCAAGCGTTGCCGGTGCCGGCCGCGCAGCAGCGCGAACGGCGCGGGCGCGGGACCGAGTATCAGCGCCTCGTCCGGCCTCGGCGCTGTCCGGGCGAGCGCCCGCGCCGCGATCTCGACGGTCTTCGCGTCGTCCGCGCTCACGATCAGCGCCGCGAGCCGGCCGAACGGCGGCCAGTGACCGGGCTCGCGCAAGCTGGCCTCGGCGCGGCGGAAGCCGGCGAGGTCGCCGTCGACCAGGGCGCGCATCACCGGGTGGTCGGGCGCGAAACTCTGCAACAAGACCCTGCCCGGCGCATCCGCTCGCCCGGCACGTCCGGCGACCTGGTGCAGAAGCTGGGCGCAGCGCTCGGCGGCGCGCAGATCTCCTCCGGCGAGACCCAGATCGGCATCGACCACACCCACAAGGGTCAGGCCGGGGAAATGCCAGCCTTTCGCGATCATCTGGGTGCCGATGACCAGGTCGACCGCGTGACCGGTGATCGCGCGCATCGCCGCTTCGGCATCGCCCGGTGTGGCGATGGCATCGCTCGCCATCACGATCCGCCGCGCCTCGGGGAAGAGTTCGGCGGCTTCCTCGGCGATCCGCTCCACGCCGGGGCCGACCGGCGCCATGCTCCCGACGGCGCCGCATCCGGGGCAGGTCTCCGGCATGGCCTCGGCGTGGCCGCAATGATGGCACAGCAGCCCGGCCGGCGCGCGATGCGCCACCAGCCAGGCAGTGCAGTTCGGGCAGGTGATCCGGTGTCCGCAGGTCCGGCACAGGGTCAGCGGCGCATAGCCGCGCCGGTTGAGGAACAGCATCGCCTGACCGCCTTCGGTCAGAGTCGCCCCGATGGCATCGGCCAGCACCGGGGAGAGGAATTTGCCGCGTTCCGGCGGGTGCGCCCGCAGGTCGATCGCCTCGATGTCCGGCAGGCAAGCACCGCCGTGCCGCACGGTGAGGGTGATATGGGCGTATCGGCTGGAATCGGCGTTCATCGCCGATTCCAGACTCGGCGTCGCTGAGGCGAGGATTACCGTCGCATTCGAAAGCCGTGCCCGCACCACCGCCATGTCGCGAGCGTGATAGACCACGCCATCCTCCTGCTTGTAGGCGGCCTCGTGCTCCTCATCGACGACGATTGCCCCGAGATCGGCGAAGGGCAGGAACAGCGCCGAGCGCGCGCCCACCACCAGCCGGCTTTCGCCTCGCGCCACGGCATGGAAATTCGTTCGCCGGACCGATGGGGTCAGCCCCGAATGCCACAGCGTCGGCGGCGCGCCGAACCGTGCCGCGAACCGTTCGGCGAGCTGGGCGGAGAGCGCGATTTCCGGCAGAAGGACCAGCGCCTGCCGGCCCTGCCGCAGCGCCTCCGCGACCGCTTCCAGATAGACCTCGGTCTTGCCCGAGCCGGTGACGCCTTCGAGCAGGGTGACGCCGAAGCGTCGCGCGGCGACCGATGTGCGCAGCAGCGACGCTGCCGTTTCCTGTTCCGGCGAAAGCGTCGGCACGGCATGATCCGGGTCGGGTGGCCGCGCCTCGCCGCCACGCCGGCGCGGTACCAGCAGCCCGGCATCGGCCATCGCGCGCACCACTCCGGGCGAAACCCCGGCGGCTTCCGCCAGCATTGTCGTCCCCGGACGGTCGAGCCCGGTCAGGGCGGCCAGCACCTTGCTTCGCGCCGCCGTCATCTTCTGCTCGCCAATCAAACCGGCATCCCAGCCGACAGGTTCGGGCGGGCGATCCAGAAGATTGGTTTTGAGCGCCAGAGCCAGAACCTCGCCGCGCGGGGCCATGGTGTAGTCCGCCACCCAGTCGATGAACCGGCGCAGAGTGGCGGGCAGGGCAAGGGTATCGCACAGGGCGGCGACCGGCTTCAGCCGCTTGTCCGGCAGGGCAGGGTCGGGTGTGCCGTCCCACACCGCGCCCGCGATCATCCGTTTGCCCAGCGGCACGGTCACGATATCGCCCGGCGCAAGATCCGTCCCTTCCGGCGCGGCATAGTCGAACGCCCGGTCGAACGGGTAGGGTAGAAGGACCGGAACGCGGCGGACGGTCATGGCCGGCCCGCCATCGGGTCGACCCTAAACGTTGAAGCGGAACAGCAGGATATCGCCATCCTGCACGGTATAGGCGCGTCCCTCGATTCGCAGCTTGCCGGCGTCGCGCGCGCCGGCCTCGCCGCCGAGGGCCACATAATCGTTGTAGGCGACGGTTTCGCAGGCGATGAAGCCGCGTTCGAAATCGCCGTGGATCACCCCCGCCGCCGCCGGCGCGGCGGTGCCGTCCGTAATCGTCCAGGCGCGGGTTTCCTTGGGTCCGACGGTGAAATAGGTGATCAGCCCGAGCAGGTCGTAGCCGGCGCGGATCACCCGGTCGAGCCCGGAATCGGCAAGCCCAAGCCCGTCCAGGAATTCCGCGCGCTCGTCCGTGGCCAACTGCGCGACCTCGGCCTCGATCGCCGCCGAGACCACCACATGTGCGGCGCCCTGCGCCTTCGCCATCGCGCTCACCCGTTCCGACTGCGCGTTGCCAGAAGCCGCCGACGCCTCCTCGACATTGCAGACATAGAGAACCGGTTTCGCGGTCAACAGGTTGAGCCGCCGCACGGCTTCGTCCTCGCCGGCGGGAATCGCGGTCCGCGCCGGTTTGCCGGCTTCGAGTGCCGCCAGAATCGGCTCGACCAGTGCGAGTTCGGCGGCGGCGGCGCGATCGTTGCCGCGTGCCTTTTTTTGCAGGTTGGGCACCCGTTTCTGCAGGCTGTCGAGATCGGCGAGCATCAGTTCGGTCTCGACCGTCTCGGCATCGCGCAGCGGGTCGATGCTGCCCTCGACATGGGTGACATCGTCATCCTCGAAGCAGCGCAGCACATGGATGATCGCATCGACCTCGCGGATATTGGCAAGAAACTGGTTGCCCAGCCCTTCGCCCTTTGCCGCGCCGCGTACCAGCCCGGCGATATCGACGAATTCGAGGCTGGTCGGCACGATTTTCGCCGATTTGCCGATCTTCGCCAGTATGTCCAGTCGTGCGTCCGGCACCGCGACCCGGCCGATATTCGGCTCGATCGTGCAGAACGGATAATTCGCCGCCTGCGCCGCGACGGTCGCGGTCAGCGCGTTGAACAGGGTCGATTTGCCGACATTGGGCAGCCCGACGATGCCGCAGTTGAAGCCCATCCTACGCTCCGTTCCGGGTCAGCAGAGCGACCCTGGTCATGAAATCCTCCGGCTTGTCCCCGGCGAGCAGTGCCGCCGAATCGGACACCGCCTCCAGCGCCGGAACCAGCCAGTCCTCGTCGGCCTTGCTGAAATTGCCGAGCACGTAGCCATGCACCCGCGCCTTGTCGCCCGGATGGCCGATGCCGATCCGCACCCGCCAGTAATCCTGCGCGCCGAGACGCTGGTCGATGCTGCGCAGCCCGTTATGTCCGGCCGCTCCGCCGCCGCGTTTTACCCTGATCTTGCCGGGAACGAGGTCGAGTTCGTCGTGAAACACGGTGATCGCGTCCGGTGCGAGCTTGAAGAACGCGGCCGCCGGCTGCACCGCCTCACCCGAGGCATTCATGTAGGTCGCCGGCTTGAGCGCGATGATCTTCTCGCCGCCGATGCTGCCTTCCGCCACCGCGCCGGAGAAGCGCCGCCGCCAGGGCGAGAACCCGTGGCGGTCGGCGATCACGTCGATCGCCATGAAGCCGATATTGTGCCGGTTCCGCGCCATCCCGGGTTCGGGATTGCCGAGGCCGACCCACAGCTTCATGGCAGGACTTTACTTCTTGGCAGCGGGCTTTGCCGAAGCGGCTGCCTTGGCCGGACCGCCCTTCGCGGGTGCTGCCGGTGCCGCCGCGGCCGTTTCCGGCGCCGCCTCGGCGATCACGGTCGGCGGAGCCACGGTCGCCACCACGAAGTCACGATCGGTAATGGTCGGGCGGGTGCCATCGGTGCCCTTCAGATCGTGCCAGCGGATATTGTCGTTGATATCGAGCGGGCCGAGATCCGCCTCGAAATGGTCCGGGATGTTGTCCGGGTCGCACAGAACCTCGACCGCGTGGCGCACCACGTTGAGCATCCCGCCGCGCTTCAGCCCGACCGAGATCAGTTCGTTCAGGAAGGTCACCTGCACCGCGACGCGCACCTTCTCGCCGGCGGCGAGGCGCTGGAAATCGACATGTTCGGGCTGGTCGGTCACCGGGTGGAACTGCACGTCGCGCATCAGGGCGCGGGTCTTGCTCGTTCCGGTGTCGATTTCGTAAAGCCGTGAACGCCAGCCGCCGCGCTTGAGTTCGCGCAGCACGAGGCGCGGGTCGAGCGCGATCAGGGTGGGTTCCTGCTTCGCGCCGTAAATCACCGCCGGCACCTTGCCGGCCCGCCGTGTCGCCCGCGCCACCCCCTTGCCGGCCCGCGCGCGATCCTCGGCCGTGATGGTCTCGAATGTGGCCATTTGTCGCTCCTGATCCAATGGAAAAAGCCGGCCTCCAGGGGTGCCGGCGTGGCGGAATTAGCCGATCGGCCGCGGCGAGGCAAGCTGCCTACAGGATGAACCGCTCGCCCAGATAGACCCGGCGCACGTCCTGATGCGCGACCACCGCCTCCGGCGTGCCTTCCATCAGCACCTGACCGTCGTGCAGGATATAGGCGCGGTCGATCACTTCCAGCGTCTCGCGCACATTGTGGTCGGTGATCACCACACCGATTCCGCGATCCTTCAGGTGTGAGACGAGATCGCGAATCTCGCTCACCGCGATCGGGTCGATTCCGGCCAGCGGCTCGTCGAGCAGGATGTAGCTCGGCCCGGTCGCCAGCGCCCGCGCGATCTCGACGCGCCGCCGTTCGCCGCCGGACAAGGCGAGGGCGGGCGTGCGGCGCAGATGGGCGATGCCGAATTCGGCAAGCAGTGCGTCCAGCATCGCGTCGCGCCGGTCGCGGTCGGTCTCCACCACTTCGAGCGCCGCGGTGATGTTCTGCTCGACGGTCAAACCGCGGAACACGCTCGCCTCCTGCGGCAGATAGCCGATGCCGAGCCGTGCGCGGCGATACATCGGCAGGGCGGAGATATCCGCGCCGTCGAGAATGATCGAGCCGGTATCCGGCTGGATCAGCCCGACGATCATGTAGAAGGTCGTTGTCTTGCCCGCGCCGTTCGGGCCGAGCAGCCCCACCGCCTCGCCGCGCCGGAGCGTGACCGAGACATTGCGCACCACCGGGCGCTTGCGGAAGCTCTTGCCGAGCCCCCGCGCGACCAGTCCGGTATCCGGTGCCTCACCGTCTCGCAATCCACCCTCCAGAACCCGCAGCTTTTCCATCACGGCGCCGTCTTCGGCTTCGATTGCGGCGGTTTCGCGGCATGGTCTTCCCGGGGCGGCGCGGAATTCGGCAAAACCAGCCCCTCTACCCGGTGGCCCGGGGCCGAAATCAGTGTTGCGATCCCGGTCTTTGTATTCACCTGTGCCCGGTTGCCAGCCAATTCGTTCGGGCCCCGGGTGATATGGACATTGCCGGTCAGGATCGCGATGCCGGTCGCCGGATGATAGATCCCGTGATCGCCGGTCGCGATGTCGGTCGCGGTGCGCACCACCACATGCCCCTCGGCGATCACCTTGCGCAGCTTCTGCGCCTGCTCTGGCGACGCATCCGCCGAGGTCGCGGCCTGTTTCTGCACGGCCGGCTGTGCCGTTGGCGCTCCCGGAGTAGTGTCGGCGACGAAATATCCGGTCAGGGTGTCCGCGGCGATCGAGCGGTGATCCTTCGCCACGATCAGCGCATCGCCGATCGCCACCGCCTTGTGCTCCTTCGACCAGTACTGAAGCTGATCGCGCGCGGTCACCGTATCGTTCGGCGTGATCAGTTTCAGATTCTTGCCGGTCAGGACCAGTTCGCCGGTCGCCATATGATAGACCGCGAGATCGCCGAACGCCTGATCCGTGCTGGTGAAGATATGCACGTGCCCGACCGCGTCGAGTTCGGTGATCTGCGATTCTCCCGAATCGATGCCCGAGAGCGCGTCCGGTTCGCTGACCGGCTTCGCCGGAGCCGCGTCGTTCGCCGGCTTCGTCCCGGGCTTTGTTTGAGAGTTGCTTTGGGAGTTGGCCTGGGGCTTCGGCTGGTAATGCGCGATCAGCCGGTCCGCCGTCACCGTCACCTTGCCGCGCACCGCCTGGGCATTGCCGATTGCGGTGACCGTATGCGCCTTCTGGTTCCAGGCGATGCCGTTGCTCGCGGTGATGTTGATCGGCACCGGCGGACCGCCGGAATTGTCGCCGAATCCAAGCCCCTGGGCGAAGACCGCGCCCGGAACCGCGATTACGACGAGTGCGAAAATCAGTCCGACGCGCAGCCTCACGATGCGCTGTCCGCGCTGGCGACGGAGTCGGTCGTCGGCGCCGCGGCGCTTGCGGGAGTGCCGGCCGGCGGCGGTATCACCTGATCGAGGGTCAGGTGCGAGACGCCTTTGAACAAAATCTGCGTTCCCTTGTCCTGAACGGTGAAGCCGCCGGCCGAATGAAGCGTTCCGAACGGCCCGTGGGCGGACACCGGATCGGTGCCGGCCGCGCTGTCGTTCCGAAGGTCGATGGTCGCGTGCGGCGTGTGCAGCGTGGTGCCGTCGGCGCGGTACAGCGTCACCCTGCCGGAAAGCCCGAGCAGTCCGGACTTCTGGTGATACAGCCCGGAGTTGGCATTCAGCATCAGCCAGGAACCGGAATCGAGCGTGATATCGCCTCTGGGCCGGGTCAGGTCGAGCTGATCCGGATTGACCTGCAAGACATGCTCGGCGGTGATCGTGTATTTCTCGCCCCGGGCGTCGATGCCGCGATAGAGCGCGCTGCTCATCCGCGACAGCGGCGGCTTCTGCCCGGCGGTCTGCTTTTTATAGGAGATGCGCCCGAAATCCGCGCCGCTGCGCAGGTCGGGAAACACCACGAGAGCGACCAGCAGCGCCACCGCCAGAATCGGCAGGACGAATTTCGCGATCGACACGGTGCGCCGGTGCCGGTTGAGCAGCGCGCGCTGTTCGTCGCGCCGGTGCGCGAGGGAGGCGAACACCGAGTCGATCGACAGCAGCGCTGCCTTGGCGGCCTGCCTTCCCGCCGGGCTGGACGGAGGATGAGGGGGGGTCATGCGCGCCTCATGCCACACCGGCGCGCAGCAGATCGTGGATATGAACGATGCCCAGCACCTGCCGCGCTGCATCGACGACGAACAGGCTGGTCACCTTCGGCGTCAGCGCGGTCATGTCGTGCAGCGCCGCTTCGGCGAGGACATCCGGCCCGATCACCCGCGGATCGCGGGTCATCACCGTGTCGACCCGTCGTGCCAGAAGATCGGGCGCCATCGCCCGGCGCAGATCGCCGTCGGTGACGATGCCGAGCAGTTTCCGGTCGGCATCGACGATGCCGAGGCAGCCGAAATGTTTCTCGGTGATCCGCAGGATCGCCCGGTCCATGGTGGTATCCGGTCCGGCGAGCGGCACCGCATCGCCCTCGTGCATCAGCTCGCGCACCTGCCTCAGCCGCGCGCCGAGCGTGCCGCCGGGATGGAACTGGCGAAACTCGGCGGCGGTCAGCCGCCGGCGCATCATCAGGGTGACCGCGAGCGCATCGCCAAGCGCCATCTGCATCGTCGTGCTGGTGGTGGGGGCAAGACCGATCGGCCCGGCCTCCGGCATGTTTGGCAGAAGCAGAACCAGATCGGCGGCGCGCGCCAGCGTGCTTTCCGTCCGCGCGGTGATCGCGATCAGTTTCAGCGCGAACCGGCGCGCATGGCCGACGATCGCGGCAAGTTCGGCCGCCTCGCCGCTGTTGGACAGGGCCAGCACCGCATCGCCCGGCACGATCATGCCGAGGTCGCCATGGCTCGCCTCCGCCGGGTGAACGAACAGGGCGGGCGTGCCGGTCGAGGCCAGGGTCGCGGCGATCTTGCGCGCGACATGGCCGGACTTGCCCATGCCGGTCACCACCACCCGCCCGGCGACCGCGTGCAGGGTCTCGACCGCTTCGGTGAATTCGGTCCCGAGCGCATCCGCCAGGGCAGACAGAGCCGCCGCCTCGGTCATCAGGACACCGCGGGCGATCTCCAGTTCCGTCGCGTTGGCGTTCGGCAAACCGGCGTCCCCGCCGGGCGATCGGCCGGCACGGTCCTGGGTTTCCGCCCGGAGCGCGGTCTGGCTGCTCATCATGATGTCTTTCTATGAGACGATGCCGCGTGCCGGGTCAACAGAACTCGGCGCAACCGAATGTAATTGCGGGACATGATATCAATAATGACACAATATCAATGGCTGAACAGATCGGGTTCATCGTAGCCGAGCAGGTCGAGCCGCGCGCGTATCGGCAGGAAATCGTAGCATCCCCGGGCGATGTCGCGCCGTCCCTCGCGGACCAGAAGGGAGTCGAGCCGGGCCCAGATCGCGTGCAGATGCAGCACGTCGGATGCGGCATAGGCGCATTGCTCGGGGCTGAGATCGGCGGCGCCCCAGTCGCTGGTC
>DASVGZ010000141.1:0-2578 GCA_036379275.1 Acidiphilium sp.
GGCTCGGCGCTCCGTCGCCGGCTGATCCCGACCGCGCGCGGACGCGGGGCCATGCTCGATCGCGCCGGGAAACGGCTGATCTCGTTCTGCTGCAACGACTACCTCAATCTGTCGGTTCATCCCGAGGTGGTGGCGGCTTCGGTCGAGGCGACGAAACGCTACGGTGCGGGCTCCGGCGCGTCCCGGCTGGTGACCGGCGATCATCCGCTTTACGGCATTCTCGAAGCGAAGCTCGCCGCGCTGAAGCAGACCGAAGACGCCGTGGTGTTTGGCTCGGGCTACCTCGCCAATACCGGCATCATTCCGGCTCTGGCCGGCAAGCCGGATGCCGTGTTCGTCGACGAGCTTTCGCATTCCTGCATCTGGACCGGCGCGCGGCTCTCCGGCGCCGCGCTTTCGGTGTTCCGGCACAACGATGTCGATCATCTGGCCGCCCTGTTGGCGGCGGGGCGCGGGAAGGCGCGGCACGCGCTGATCGTGACCGACGGGGTGTTCTCGATGGATGGCGATCTCGCGCCGATCGGGGAACTTGCGGCGCTGGCGGATGCGAATGACGCCTGGCTGATGACCGACGACGCCCATGGCATCGGCGTGCTCAATGGCGGGCACGGCTCGGCCCATGGCGCGGCCGTGCCGCTCCAGATGGGCACGCTGTCGAAGGCGATCGGCGCCTATGGCGGCTATCTCTGCGCCTCGCGCGCGGTGTGCGACCTGATCCGCAATCGCGCCCGCAGCTTCGTCTACACCACCGGTCTGCCGCCCGGGGTGGTCGCGGCCGCGATCGCAGCACTCGACCTGATCGAACGGGAACCGGCGTATTGCGCCGAGCCGCTGCGCAAGGCGCGGCTGTTCACCGATGCGCTCGGCCTGCCGGACGCGCAGAGCCCGATCGTGCCGCTGATTCTGGGCCCGGCCGAGGCCGCGCTGGCCGCCCAGGCGGAGCTGGAGGCGCACGGATTTCTGGTTGCGGCGATCCGCCCGCCGACCGTGCCGGAGGGCACGGCGCGGCTGCGCTTCACCTTCACCGCGGAGCACGACGAGACCGATATCCGGCGCCTTGCCGAGTTGGTCCGGCCGATGGCAATGGTGCCGGCATGAGCGCATTCTTCGTTACCGCGACCGGCACGGAAATCGGCAAGACCCACGTCACGGCCAGCATGATCCGTGTGTGGCGTGCGGCAGGGCTGAAAGCGCGGGCGCTCAAGCCGGTCATGAGCGGGTATCAGCCGGCGATGTCGGCCGCGAGCGATGCCGGTGTTCTGCTCCGGGCGATGGGTGCGCAGGTGAGCGATGCCGATGTCGGCCGGATCAGCCCCTGGCGGTTTCCCGACCCGATATCGCCGGACATGGCGGCGGCGCGCATGGGCAGGACGATTCCGTTCGGCGAGCTGATCGCGTTCTGCCGGGGCGAGATTGCACAGGCGGAGGCGCCGTTGCTGATCGAGGGGATCGGCGGTGCGATGGTGCCGCTCGACGATTGTCATACGGTTCGCGACTGGATTGCCGAACTCGCCATTCCGGCGGTCGTGGTGACCGGGGCTTATCTCGGTACGCTCAGCCACACGCTCTGCACCGTCGAGGCGTTGCGCGCGCGGGGGGTTTCGATCGCCGCGATCGTGGTGAATGAGATTGTTCCCGGTCCGGTTCCGGTGGAGGAGACGCGGGCTGCGATCGCGCGCCATATCGCCGATCCGGCGATCGATACCGTGATCAGCGGCGCGGAAGGCTGGCTCGACCGGGCGGTTACGCCTGGTGGAGGTCGATCAGCGCCTGTCTGATCTTGCGGCCGCGATGGACCTTGTCCTCGATATAGGTGGAGTCGCCCCAGCGCACCGCGCGCGCCATCGCCTGGGCATCCTCGGTGAAGCGGGCGAGCATTTCGAGCAGCGCCTCGCGGTTGTTGAGGAACACGTCGCGCCACATCACCGGGTCGGAGGCGGCGATGCGGGTGAAATCGCGGAACCCCGAGGCGGCGAATTGCAGGACTTCCTGCCGTGTTTCGTCGGCAAGGTCGTCGGCGGTGCCGCAGATGGTGAAGGCGATCAGATGCGGCAGGTGGCTGACGATCGCCACCACCCGGTCGTGATGCGCGGGGTCCATCACGCTGACCATGGCGCCGCAGCGTTCCCACAGCGTCCTGATCCGGGCGGTGGCATCGGCGGAGGTGCCGGGCGGCGGTGTCAGCAGGCACCAGCGGCCCTGAAACAGTTCGACAAAGCCGGCATCGGGGCCGGAGAATTCGGTTCCCGCCATCGGGTGGGCGGGGACGAAATGCACGCCTTCGGGCAGATGCGGGCCGATATCGCGGATGACCGACTGTTTGGTCGAGCCGACATCGGTGACGATGGTGCCGGGGGCAAGATGCGGTCCGATGGCGGCGGCCAGCGCCGCATTGGCGCCGACCGGAGCGCAGAGCATGACGCAATCCGCACCCGCTACGGCGCGGGCCGGGTCGATCTCGCACAGGTCGGCGATGCCGAGTTCGGCGACCCGGGCCAGGGTGGCCCCGGTGCGTGCATTGGCGACCACGGTTCGCGCGATATCGCCCTGCGCCTTCGCGATCCGGGCGACCGACGAG
>DASVGZ010000142.1:0-2820 GCA_036379275.1 Acidiphilium sp.
TCGGCGGATGCGTAGACATCCGTGACATGGCCGAGTTCGGTGACCCGCTTGGCGAGTTTCACGCTACCAGCGAAAATCGGCTGGACCGTGACGCCGGGATGAAGTTTTTCGAAGAGCTGATCGAGTTGCCGGAACGGCGGCGCGAGCGTGCCCGCGGCATAGACAGAAAGCGTGGTCTGGTTCGCCGCCTGTGCCGGCGGCGGTGCTGCAAAAAGCAGAAGGCTGGCGCAACCGCCAAGGAAAGCTCCAAGAGCCGGAATTTTCACGATATGGTCTCCCGTTAGTTTATCTGGCTTTAAAAAAGAACGTCGTACGGCAGGTATCCGACATAATCGCCGGGCCCGACAGTGGTCACAGGTTCTGCCAGCTCCGCAAGCCCGTCGGTTTCGGTAAGGGAGGTGAGGATGCCCGCGCCATCCTGCGGGTGTTTGTGGGCAACCGGTTCCCCGTCTTCAGTGCGTGTCAGGCGCACCCGCAGATATTCGCGCCTTCCGGCCTTCTTGCGCCAGGTGAAGCCGGCACGAACCGGCAGCGCCATACGTGGCGGCAGTGTGGTTCCGGCAAGGGCGGCGATCAGCGGACGCGCCACGTGGACGAAGGTGACGAAAGCGGCGACCGGGTTGCCGGGCAGGCCGATCAGGGGCGTGCCGTCGATCATGCCCATCGCGACCGGTCGCCCCGGCTTGATCGCGAGTCGCCAGAACACGAGGGTGCCAAGCGTCTCGATCGTCCGGCGCATGTAATCCGCCTCGCCGGTGGAAACGCCGCCGGAGGTGAGGATCAGATCGTGCGTTCGCACGGCGTCGCGCAGGGCGCTGGCGATGGTATCGGGGTCGTCGGCGAGAATGCCAAGGTCGGTCACTTCCGCGCCCGCGCGCCGGGCCATGGACGCGAGCAGTGCCCGGTTGGCGTCGTAAAGTCGGCCCGGCGTCAGTTTCGTGCCGGGTTCGGCAACCTCATCGCCGGTCGAAAACAGGGCAAGGCGGACCGGCTTGCGCACGGGGAGTTTCCGCAAGCCGAGACCGGCGGCGATGGCAAGATCTTGTGGGCGAAGAATCCGGCCGGAGGGCAGGGCAATCGCGCCAGCTCGCAAATCCTCGCCCCGCGCCCGCGTGTTGGCTCCGTGCCGCAGGCCGGATGGAAAATGGACGCGCCCGGATTCGTCCAGTTGCACGTCCTCCTGCATGAACACGGTATCGGCGCCTTCCGGCAGCCTGGCGCCGGTGAAAATCCGCCACGCGGCTCCGGGTTTCAGGGATGCCGTCGAAATGTCGCCGGCGGCGCTTCGTCCCGCGATGGGCAAGGTTTCCGTTTCGGCGAGGTCATCGAGACGGACCGCATAGCCGTCCACCGCCGAGTTGGTATAGGGCGGAAGATCGATCGGCGCGGCGATGTTTCCGGCCAGCACGCGGTCATCGGCCATGGCGACATCGACTGTCTCGATCGCGGCGACCGGCGCGATATTGGCGGCGATGATCCGCACCGCGTCCTCGACCGGCATGAGCGCACCGCCGAAGGCGAAGCAATCATCCGTGAGCTGGGCCATCGCTTGCCTCCTCGACCGGAGACCGCCACCGGATCGACTCGACCGGAAGCGCCCGGCTCAGCGCGAAGGCGGCGATCGCATCGATGTCGTCAAGATCGAGTACCGGGATGCCGGCGGAAGGAAAGGGAGTGTCGGATGCAATCGCAACGATGTCGGGGTCGCCCGGATGCAGCGGCGGTTTGCCGGCCGCCTTGCGATGGATCTCGATTTTCGGATGTGGCTCCTGCTTGAAGCCTTCGACCACGACGAGATCGACCGCGCTCATGTGTCCGAGAAGTTCGGCGAGGCCGGGTTCCGCATCCTCGCGCAATTCGCGCATCAGCGCCCAGCGCCGCGCCGATGAGACCAGAACCTCGGTGGCGCCGGCTTCACGATGGAGCCAGGAATCCTTGCCCGGCCGGTCCACATCGAACGCGTGATGGGCGTGCTTCAGGGTCGAGACCCTGAGGCCTCGGGCGATCAGGACCGGCAGGAGTCGGCGCAGGAGCGTGGTTTTGCCGGAACCGCTCCATCCGGCGAGGCCGATCACACGCATGTGGCAGCCTGCATCAATCGAAATCCCATCCATGCCTTGCGTCGTTCATGAGTAACGTATACAACATACATCATATATAGCTACCTGGAAACGGGTTGCGGACAACCTTCGGACGGTGGAGCGACTCGCCCGCCTCGCCGTGATAGTATTGGCCGCAACCGGAAGGCATGGAATATGGAACATATGGACGCTCGAGGCACGCAGGTGAATGGTCACTCTCCCGCAGAGCTGCGGACGTTCCGCCATCCGGGTTCGGGGGACAAACGGGCCAGACCGACTCCGAAGGGACGGGTCGTCGATCCGGACGCACGCGACGAGATCGAGGCCCTTCTGGGCGACCGGCCGCTTCAGCGGGATTTGCTGATCGAGCATCTCCATCTGATTCAGGACCGATACGGCCAGCTTTCCGCGGCGCATCTTGCGGCGCTTGCCGACATCATGCGCCTCGCCATGGCGGAGGTCTACGAGACCGCGACGTTTTACGCGCATTTCGATGTCGTGAAAGACGGCGATGCCCCGGTCCCCGGAGTAACGGTGAGGGTGTGCGACAGCATCACCTGCTCGCTGTTCGGGTCGGAAAAACTTCTGGCCGAACTGAAGCAGAGTTTCGGCAGCGACGTGAGGGTGGTGCGTGCGCCCTGTGTCGGTCTGTGCGAACAGGCGCCGGCGGTCGAGGTCGGGCATCATTTCATCCATCGCGCCGATGCCGAAACGGTGAGGCAAGCGGTGAAGGCAGGCC
>DASVGZ010000143.1:0-10811 GCA_036379275.1 Acidiphilium sp.
GAAGTCGGTCAGCAGTTCAACGTGACCCGCGAGCGTATCCGTCAGATCGAGGCGAAGGCGCTGCGCAAGCTGAAGCACCCGTCACGCAGCCGGAAACTGCGGAGCTTCCTCGAGGATTGAGGGCCCGATGCTCGATTATGCCCGCGCCCGGCCTGACGAGGCGATCGATCGAACGCTGGTAACGGTGACCTTCCTGCGCATGGAGCGCAAGCCGCCGGCGGTATGGCGGCCATTGCCCGGGAACGCGGTTCTGGAGCCGGCGCGGCATATGGATGTCGCGAGCTATCGCGATCTGTACAACCGGGTCGGGCAGAACTGGCTGTGGTGGCTGCGCCGGATGATGCCGGACGACATGCTCGCCCGGCTGCTCGCCGACCCTGCGATCGCAGTGCATGTTCTGAAACTCGATGGTGCCGTGGCGGGATTTTTCGAACTCGACGCCACGCCGTGGCCCGATGTCAATCTCAGCTATTTCGGCCTGCTGCCGGAAGCGATTGGCATGGGGGTCGGGTTTTCACTGCTCGGCGCAGCGATCGAGCAGGTTTTTTTGGGGCCGGTGCGCGGCATGACGGTGAACACCTGCACCGCCGATCATCCGCGCGCCCTGCCGAACTACCAGCGCGCCGGCTTCCGGGTCGTGCGGCAAGTCAACGAGGTTTGGGATATTCCACGCCGGCTCGGGTTCACCGTTCCCGACCGGCTGCGCGGGGCGGTACGGTAGTCGGAAATCAGGACGGGCTGCGCAAGGGAAGCGGATTTCGAAACTGGAATGGGAACCTGATACATGTTCGCCGTGATTTTCGAGGTGCAGCCGAAACCGGATCAGTGGGACGCCTATCTGAAGCTTGCCGGGATGCTGAAGCCCGAACTGGTCGGGATGGACGGATTCATCGACAATGTGCGCTACAAGTCGAAACGGCGCGAAGGGCTGCTGCTGTCGCTCTCGATCTGGCGGAACGAGAAGGCGCTGGTGCGCTGGCGCACCCACGCCATGCATCACGCGGTCCAGAAGAAGGGACGGTTCGAGATTTTCGAGGATTACCATCTGCGCGTGGGCCAGCTCATCGCCGACAGCGAGGAGCCTGACGCGAAGGTTCTCCCCGGACAGCGCATGGATGCAACCGAGACAGGAGCGGCTTCGGCGATCACCATTGTCGAAGCGAAACAGCCGGTCGAACCGCCGGAAGGCGTGGCCGGGCTCGTCGCCTCGGATGCGTTCGAGGCGATCCTGACGCCAGGCGATCATCTCCTGCTTCTGTCGTGGAAGGATGCGGAAGCGGCGGCGCAATACCAACCGCCGGCCGGCGCGCGCTGCCGGCAGGTTCGGGTGATCCGCGATTACGGAATGCACGACCGTCACGAGGCGCCGCAGTACTACAGGGACGTGACCAGCCCCTCTGGAACCTGATGGCCGCCGCGCCCGCGATCCTGTTCCAGTCGAACCATCTGCTGATCATCGACAAGCCGGCGGGTCTCGCGTGCCATGCCGGCCCGCGCGGCGGCGCGAGCGTGGAGGACTGGTTTCCCCGCTGGCGGCGTGGCGGGGACGGGCCATGGCTCGTCCATCGGCTCGACGCCGATACCGCCGGCTGCCTTGCCATCGCGCGGCGCAAATCGACCCTGGTTCTGCTCCAGAGCGCCTTTGCCGAACGGCGGGTGACAAAAACCTACTGGGCGGTCGTGCTTGGCGTTCCGGCCGAGGCAGAAGGAACAATCGCGCTGCCTCTTGCGAAGCGGGGCGACAAATCCGGGTGGCGAATCGTCGCCGACCCGCGCGGCGATCCGGCGGTGACGGACTGGCGCATCCTGGCCGGCGGAGAGGATCGCGCACTGCTTGAATTGCGGCCGCGAACCGGGCGGACCCATCAGTTGCGGGTACATTGCGCCGCGATCGGCCATCCGATCGTCGGCGATCCGGTCTACGGTGCCGCGGGAGGCGGGCTGTGCCTGCTGGCGCGACGCCTCGTTCTGCCGCTCGATCCGGCGGTGGAGGCGACGGCACCGCTGCCGGCGCATCTGCGCGCTGCGCTACGCGGCCTTGCGGTCGATCGACTGGAGGCGTTGCAGGAAGTCGCGACAGAATGATGCCGCCGTGCGCTCGCGAATTCTGGCCAGAAGCGCCGTGTGCCGGGCGATACGCTCGTCCTTCGCCATGGCCAGCGCGCCGTGCATCGCGTCGGCGACCGCATCGGCGTCGTAAGGATTGACGATCAGCGCTTCGGTCATCTCCTCTGCGGCGCCGGCGAAGCGCGACAGGATCAGAACCCCGGGGTCGGCCGGATCCTGTGCCGCGACGAACTCCTTGGCGACCAGATTCATGCCGTCGCGCAGCGGCGTCACCACCCCGATTTGCGCCAGCCGGTAAAAGCCGGCGATGGTGTTGCGGTTGACTGGCCGGGTCATGTAGCGCAGCGGCGTCCAGTCGAAATCGGAATAGGCACCGTTGATGTCGCCGGCCTTGCGGTCGAGTTCGCGGCGCAGCGACTGATAACGGTCTACATCCTCGCGCGAGCGGGCGGCGATCTGCAAAAAGCTGATCTGGTGCCGATGCTCGGGATGGCGGTGCAGCAACTGGCCGAATGCCTCGAAGCGCTGCGGCAACCCCTTGGTGTAGTCGAGCCGGTCGACGCCGATGGCGAGAGCCCGGCCGGAAAGACTGTCGATCAGGCGCCTGGTTTCCAGCCTGCCGGCGGCCCGCCTTGCCGTTTTGGTGAAGGCATCGGCGTCGATGCCGATCGGCGTGACGACGGTTTCGGTGCGGTGGTTCCGGTGCATGAAGCCGTTCGCGGTATCCGGCGTGATACCGAGACAGGAGGTGGCGGATTCGAGAAAATTCATCCGGTCACCATGGGTCTGGAACCCGACCAGATCCGCCGCCGCCATCGCGCGCACCAGGGTCGTCGCCGAAGGCAGCACATGCAGGACGGCAGGCGGAACGAACGGAATGTGCAGGAACAGCCCGATCCGGTTGCGCACGCCGTGCCGGCGCAGCGCTTCGGCCATCGCGAGAAGCTGATAATCGTGAATCCATACGATATCGTCCGGCCTGAGCAGGGGAGCGAGACGGTCGGCGAAAATTTCGTTGACGGCGAGGTAGCCTTCATAATCCTTGCGTCTGAATTCGAGCAGGCCGGTGCGGTAATGCAGCAGCGGCCAGAGCGAGCCATTGGAAAAGCCGACATAATAGCTGCGGTAATCCGCTTCGCTCAGGTCGATCGTCGCGTAGGTGACATCCCGGTGCTCGACGGTGGCCGCCTTGCCGGAGGTTTCCGGGGCCCGCTTGCCGGACCATCCGAACCAGAGCGAGCCCGGTACCATGGCGTCGGCAAGGGCGACGGCAAGGCCGCCGGCGCGGGTGCGCTCGGTCGGGATCGACACCCGGTTCGAGACGATGACGAGGCGGGGGGCAGAGCGGGGCATCAGCCGGCTTCGTCCCGCACCGCCTCGCCGAGCCAGCCTCGGACGAAAGCGGTCCTGCCACCGAAATCCCGGGCGACATGCAGGCCAATGCCGCCCATTTTCCTCGCCATGTCGATCGCCGATTCATCGGTGATATCGTCGCCGATGAAAACCGGAATTCTGTCGGCAAACGGTTTGCGTCGCATGAACCAGTCGAGCGCCGTGCCCTTGCTGACCCCTTTGGGGCGGATTTCCCATGCCATGTGCGCCTCCAGAAGCTCGACTGAAGGATCGCCTGCGATCATGGCCTCGATCATGGCGCGGAGTTCCGGGCCGCGTTCGGGCGCCGCACGGAAATGTGCGACCAGTGTGTGGATTTTCAGCTCGATCGTCACGCCGGGCATGGCGATGGCCGCTTGTTGCAGGGCCGAACGCCATCCGGGCCGGTTGGCGGTGCCGGCGGCGGGGCGGGTGATGGCGCCGTCGCTGTCACGGAGCAGGAAACCGTGTTCCGCGCCTGCCGGAAAACGCGACCCGACGACGGCATCGATATCCGGGAGGGTTCGCCCGGAGAGAATCGCCAGCGCGCCGCCTCTCCCGGCCATGAGTCCGGTCAACAACGCATCCAGATCGTCAGGCACAACCACGTCGGCAGGGGTCGGGGCGAGATCGAGAAGCGTGCCATCCAGGTCGAGGAATAATGCATGGCGGCAGGTGAGGACAGGCTTCATCCGGCAGTAAATGGGGAAGCGAAGCCGCCGGATCAAGCAAAGCGCGGGTGCGCTTGCGGCCCGATTGCCAAGAGTTCACCCGGTTCCGGCCGATTCTCTCTTGCTTAAATCACGTCGCGGCACCACGATAGGGCCATGACCCATGGCAATGGTCCCGTCATCGATATGACCTTGAACGGCGATTTCCGGCAGCGACCGAAACCGTCTTTCGGGGCGATCGTGCTGCGTCTTGCCGCCTTTGCGCTGTTCCTCGGGTTCGCCGCGCTCGCTTTCTGGCTGACGGTGTTTGCCATGCCGCTGCTGATCGTGGCCGGATTGATCTGTTACGGGGTATTCCGGGTGCAGATGGCGCGGCGCGGCCTGCGTTTCCGTCCGGTTTTCGTGCGAACAACGCGGCGCTGAGGCGAAACCGCGGCTCACCGGCTCGTGAAGGTGCATTTCCGGCTGGTCTTTTCCGGGAACGCAAGGTTGCTTGACTAAAATCCCTGCTTGCGCGAACACCACCCCCAGCGGCGATGATTGATCGCCACAAGCCTGTGGTTCTGGAATTCTGGAAATCCTGAAGGTCGATTCTTCGGGAAGTCGGAGCTATGCGCTTGTGTGGGGCTCGTGGATTGTTTTTGATCGAAAGCAGGGGGAAGCAACGATGATCAAATCGAAAACCAGGATGGCCGTGGGGCTGGCGGCAGGTGTGGCGATGGCGGCACTGGCGGCCGGCAGCGCTTCGGCGGCAACAGCGCCGTCGGTGCTGAAAATCGGCACGCTTTATGCGGGCAGCGGGCCGTTCGCGGTCGCCTCGCAAAGCGAATATCAGGGGCTGCAATTCTGGGCCGCGAACGTCAACAAGGCAGGCGGCGTGTTCGTCAAGGCGTTCGACAAGAAAATTCCGGTCAAGATCATCGCCTATGACGACCAGAGTTCGACCTCCACCGCGACGACACTGTACAATCAGCTCATCACCCAGGACAAGGTGGACCTGCTGGTCTCCGATTTCGGATCGGTGCTGACCTCTGTCGCGGTTCCGCTGGCCGCCGAGCATCACATGCTGCTGATCGACCCGACCGGGTCGGGCGCGAATTTCTTCACCAAAAAGACCCGCTATCTCGCCGATGTGAGCATTCCGACCTCGACCGTCTGGCCGGAGGCGCTCGCCCATTACCTGCTCGAACAGAAGATCAAGAAAATCGCGATCATCTACGGCTCGAACGACTTCGACGCATCGCAGGCGACCGAGCTGAAGCGGGTGCTCGGCAAGGGCGGCGTCGATCCGGTCTATTTCCACAGCGTTCCGACCACCGAGAGCAACTACACCGTGCTGCTGCACACCGTCGCGGCGCGGCACCCGGATGCGGTGATCGAGTTCGGCTATGCGAACAACGACATCGCGTTCCTGCACGCGCTTTCGGCAAGCGGCCTGCATTTCAACATGACCTTCACGGTCTTCCCGGGCCAGTTGCTTTCGCTCCTGACCAAGAATGTCGGCGCCAAGGCGCTTGCCTACACCTACACCTACCCGACGCCGCCGCTGGTGAAATACAGCGATGTCAATGCCGGGATGAACACCGACGACTTCGTGAAGGAATTCACGGCGGAGAAGCATGAGGCGCCGAACTACCTGACCGTTGCGGGCTACAATGCCGGCGTCATCATGCAGGGTATGCTCAAGACTTCGCCGACCTTCAGCCAGACCGCGTTCGACCAGGCGCTGCTCGACATGTCCGGCAAGACCAAAACGCTGCTGGGCGAGTTCAGGATGACCGACCACGGTTCGCAGATCGGCGAGCTGTTCCCGATCGCCCAGCTCATCCCGGAAGGCGACAGCAACAAGATCGTCGTCGTCTATCCGAAGGACAAGGCAACCGGGACCGCTGTATATCCGGCGCCGAAATAACCAGCCTGTCAGAACGCCCGGCGGGATCGCTCCCGCCGGGGCATCTTCCTGCTTCAAGAGGCTGCAATCATGGTGAGCTTGCTTGAATACGCCGTGATCGGCGGCATTCTGTTCGGTATTTTCTTCAGCCTGATCGGAATCGGGCTGAACCTGATTTTCGGCGTCATGCGCATGATCAATCTGGCGCATGGGCAATTCGTGATGCTCGGCGGGTTCGCGGCCTTCGTGGTCTCGCATGATTTCGGGCTCAACCCGCTGTTCGGGATTCCGCTGTCGATCGTGGGGGCGATCATCATCGGCTATCCGCTTTACTACGCGGTGGTGCCGCGGCTGCAGAAGAGCCACGACCCCGAAATGCTGTCGTTCATCCTGTTTTTCGGCATCGCGCAGGTGATCGAGGCGCTGGCGATCTTCGCGTTCGGCGCCGATCAGCGCTCGCTGCCGGGCGACGCCCTTGGGGGCGGCAATCTCGGTATCCTCGGTCAGGACTTTCCCGATAGCTGGTGGGTTGCGGTCGCGGTGAGCGTGATCGCGATCGGCGGTCTGTATCTCTATTTCTCGCGCACCAAGCTCGGCTACGCGACGCGGGCGGTGATGGCCGACCGGGACGAGGCGCGGGCCACCGGAATCAATGTCGACCGGGTGTCGGTCATCGCCTTCGTGATCGGTCTCGCGCTGGCCGCCTGCGCCGGGGTGTTCGTTCCCTATCTGCTCGGTTCGGTATCGCCGGACATCGGCGACAATCTGACCGCGACATCCTTCGCCATCATCATCATCGGCTCTCTTGGCGATCCGATCGGCACCGTGGTGGGCGGGTTGGTGTTCGGGCTGGGCACCATGCTGATGCAGACCTTTTATGCCTCATGGTCGAATCTGGTGCCGTATGTGCTTCTGGTCATCATCGTGCTGATCCGCCCGACTGGTCTGCTCGGCCGCGCGGTGCGTCATGCGTGAGGCCGGATTACTGCGGGCGGCACGATCCGGGATCGTCGTCATCGTCGTCCTTGCGGCGGTGTTTCTGATTTTGCCGCATTTTTACAACAATCGTTCACTTCTGTTCGAGTTGATGACGTTCGTGGTGCTGACCCAGGGGCTGAACCTGCTCTACGGGTTCACCGGCTATCTGCCGTTCGGCTATGTCGGGTTTTTCGGCACCGGCGCCTATTCGACAGCCTTGCTGGTTCTGCACACGCATCTGCCTGTGGTTGCCTGCGTGGTCGGCGGCGGGGTCGGGGCGATCGTGATCGGGGTGATCCTCGGGCCGCTGCTCCGGCTGTCGGGCGCCTATTTCTCGATCGCCAATCTCGCTGCGTCGCAGATCATTTTCTTCGTCGTTTCCAACAGCAATCTGTCCGGCATCACCGGCGGACCCTATGGACTGAAAATCGACCGGGTTTATGCGCCCGAGGCGAGCTACCTGACCATGCTGGTGATCCTTCTGGTGGCGACTGGGCTTGCCGCGTATTTCCGCACCTCGCGCTTCGGCCTCGGGTTGCGGGCGATGACCCAGGACCCGGTGAGTGCCGAAATGGCGGGGATCAACGTCGTTCGCCAGCGTGTGCTCGTCTGGCTGGCCTCCGCCGCCGTGGCTGGTCTCGCGGGCGGCGCCTATGCGTGGAACCTGTCGGTCTTCTATCCCGATGCGGTGTTCGCCCTGCAGATCGGCGTCTTCGCCATCGTGTTCGCGCTGTTCGGCGGGGTCGGAACGGTGATCGGGCCGATCGTCGGCGCGGTTCTGCTCTACCTTCTCTACGATGGCATCGGGATATCGTTTCCCCAGGGCTTCGAACTGCTTTACGGGGCGCTGATCGTCCTGCTCGTCCTGTTCCTGCCGAACGGCATCTCGTCGCTTCTGACGCGGAGGGGCCTGCGTGTCTTCTGAACCTTTGCTCCGGCTCGACAATGTCGGCAAATCCTTCGGCGGCAACACCGTGCTCAGACAACTGAATTTCGCGGTGGAACCTGGCGAGATCGTCGGGCTGGTCGGTCCGAACGGATCGGGCAAGACCACGGCGATCAACGTGATCTCCGGCGTTCATCGCGCCGATGCCGGGCACGTTCTGTTTCAGGGGCGTGCGGTGGAAAGACTCGCCCCGTTCCGGCTCGCGCATCTCGGCATCAACCGGACATTCCAGGTGCCCAAGCCGTTCCGCGAGATGACGGTGCGGGAGAATATCGGGGTCGCGGCGCATTTCGGCGGCGCGCGCACTGTCGATACCGGTGCGATCCTTGCCGATATCGAGCTTGCCGCCCATGCGGATGATCCGGCCGGCGGATTGACGGTCAATCAGCAAAAAATGCTGGATCTGGGCCGGGCTTTGGCGACCGACCCGAAACTGCTTCTGGTCGACGAGATCGGCGCCGGGCTGAATCCGGCCGAACTCCATGTCATCGCGGGGCTGCTCGAACGTCTGGCGAAGCGGGGGATCGCGCTGATCGTGGTCGAGCATCTGCTCGATTTTCTCAACCGGATCACCAACCGGGTGATCGTTCTCGGCGCGGGGCGGATGCTGTTCGAGGGGACGCTGAAAGCGGCTTCGGAAGATCCCGATGTCGTCGCCGCGTTCATCGGAGGCTGACGGATGGCTCTTCTCGAACTCTCCGGCGTAACCTCCGGCTATGGCGCGATGCAGATTCTCTGGGGCATCGATCTCGATGTCGGGCCCGGGGAAACCGTGCTTTTGCTCGGCGCCAACAGCGCGGGCAAGACGACCCTGCTGCGCACGATCATCGGCCTTCTGCCTTGTTGGGGCGGAGAAATCCGGTTCGAGGGCGAGGCGTTGCAGACCCTGAAACCGGATCAGCGAATCCGGCGCGGCATTGCCTTCATGTCGGAACTCGGCGTGTTCCCGACCCTGTCGATCGAGGAGAATATCCGGCTCGGCGGATATTTTTTGCGCGATTCGGAAGTGCGCAAGCGCAGCGCCTATCTGTTCGACCTGTTTCCCGATCTCGCGAAAAAGCGGCGCGATCTCGCGGCGAGCCTGTCCGGCGGCCAGCGCAAGATGCTCGGAATCGCCAAGGTTCTCGTCTCCGAGCCGAAGCTTCTTCTGATGGACGAGCCGTCATCCGGCCTTGCACCGGTGTTCGTCAAGCAGGTGATCGACGTTCTGAAAACGACGATCGGGCACGGCACCTCATTGCTCATCGCCGAGCAGAACGTGGCGTTCCTGGCCCTGGCCGATCGCGGTTTCCTGATCGATGGCGGGCGGGTGAAGCTCTCGGGCACCCGCGCCGAACTCGAAGCGAGCGACGCGGTGCGCGAGGCGTATTTCGGACTTTGAAGGGTCGGTAACGGCCGGTTATTGCATGAACCAGCCGTGGCTGACCACGATCGACTGGCCGGTGAGCGCGTTGGTCGGGAAGCCGGCGAAATGCAAAACGGCGTCTGCGACATCTTGAACCGTGGTGAACTCGCCGTCGACGGTTTCGCGCAGCATGACGTTGCGGATCACCTCTTCCTCGGTAATGCCGAGGGTTTTTGCCTGTTCCGGGATCTGCTTGTCGACCAGCGGAGTGCGCACATAGCCGGGACAGACGACATTGGCGCGCACGCCGTATTCCGCGCCTTCCTTGGCGACGACCTTGCAGAGCCCGACCAGCCCGTGCTTCGCGGCGACATAAGGCGCCTTGAGTTTCGACGCTTCCTTCGAGTGAACCGAACCCATGTAGACGATCGCGCCGCTCTTCTGCGCATACATGTATTTGAGGCAGGCTTTGGTGGCGAGGAAGGCGCCGTCGAGATGGATGGCGAGAAGCTTTTTCCAGTCGGCGAACGGGAATTCGTGAACCGGGTGGACGATCTGGATTCCGGCATTGCAGACCAGCAGGTCGATCCGGCCGAATTTCGCCGCCGTCGCGTCGATGCCTGTCTGCACCTGGGCTTCGTCGCACACATCCATCCCGACCGCGAAGGCTTCCGGCCCGAGCGCGGAGATTTCGTCGGCGGCTTTCCGTGCGGCCGCTAGATTGAGGTCGGCGATCACCGCGTGGCCGCCCTCGCGCGCGAACTGCTCCGCGATCGCACGGCCGATGCCGCTCGCCGCTCCGGTGATCACACCGACCTTGCCTGTAAACCGCGCCATGCTGGCTCTCCTCGCTTCCGGTTGTGTTCTGGTCGGGGAATTGTAGACCGACTCTGTCTTATTGCCGAATGTTCAGGGGGCAGAGACCGCTTCGATCAGCGCCTCGGCGAAGCCGGTAAGCCCGTTGACCGCAAGACTCGCGACGATCACCGGTTCGGCGATCCGCCGATCGGCGAGATCCAGCAGAACCAGCGCCTTGCCGTCATAACTCCGCCCTGTCTGCGGCCGTGTATAGGACAGGCCGACGCCGAAGCCGTTGCCGGCGAGGCTCCGCATGATTTCCAGCGATGCCGCGCGATGGACGATCTCCGGTGCAAGGCCGCGCTGGCGGAACAGGTCGATCATGTGGCGGATGCTGAGATCCTGATCGGCCAGAATCAGCGGTTCAGTCGCCAGTTGCGAAAGACTGACCGAACCGAGTGCGGCGAACTTGTGGTCGGCGGCGACAATGGCGTGGGGTCGCACCATCGCAACCTGGTGGCGGGCGAACCGCTCGTCCAGACCGAGATCGTAGGTGATCGCGAAATCCATCTGACCGAGCAGCATCTGTTCTGACACCATCTCGAACCCGCCGACGCGGGTAATGACCGGCGTTTCCGGGCGGAGTTCACGCAGCCGGAGCAGCATCGGCGCCAGAATCAGCGGGGCGAGATCCTCGAAGCAGCCGATCGTGACCGGGCGCCGGGATTCGGCGCGATACCCGTC
>DASVGZ010000144.1:0-15369 GCA_036379275.1 Acidiphilium sp.
CTGCGCAACCGGATCGATGCGGTGCTCGCACACGGCCAGTTCATTCTCGGCCCCGAAGTCGTCGAGCTGGAGACGCGGCTCGCCGAATTCTGCGGCGCCGCCCATTGCATCAGCGTCAGTTCGGGAACCGATGCGCTCCAGATCGCGATGATGGCCGAAGGGATCGGACCGGGCGACGCCGTGTTCCTGCCCGGTTTCACCTATACCGCGACCGCCGAGGTGCCGCTTCTTCTGGGGGCGACCCCGGTTTTCGTCGATATCGACCCGGCAACCTTCCAGATCGACCCGGTTAATCTGGAGGCGCGCATCCGCGAAGTCGGGCAAGCCGGCAAACTGCGGCCACGGGCGGTCATCGGCGTCGACCTGTTCGGCCAGCCCGCGCCCTGGCCCGCGCTGCGCGCGGTCGCCGAACGGCACGGACTGTTCACGCTGGACGATTGCGCCCAGTCGTTCGGCGCCTCGCTGCATAATGCCCGGCTCGGGCACGAGGCCCATGCGACGGCGATCAGCTTCTTCCCCTCGAAACCGCTCGGCGCCTATGGCGACGGCGGCGCGCTGTTCACCGAGGATGCCGACCGTGCCGCGCTCTACCGCTCGCTGCGCACCCATGGCGAAGGGACGACCCGCTACGACGTTCAGCGCATTGGCATGAACGGCCGGCTGGATACGATGCAGGCTGCGATCCTGCTCGCCAAGCTCGACATCTTCGAAGCCGAACTGGCCCGGCGCGAGGCGATCGCCCGTGCCTACGATGCCGGCCTCACCGGTCGCGTCACCATTCCGGCGCGGGTCGAGTCCAGCATCAGCGCCTGGGCGATCTACGCCGTTCTGTTCGAGACTTCGGCGGAGCGCGATGCGGCGCAGGCGCGGCTGCGCGGCCATGGCGTTCCCAGCGCGATCTATTATCCGAAGCCGCTGCATCATCAGCCGGCCTATGCCGCTTCCCACGACGGCACGGCGCTGCCGGTGTCGGAAGACGTGGCGACGCGGATTCTCGCCCTGCCGATCCACCCGGACCTCGACGATGATCAGGTGGCGCGGGTGATCGCCGCCTTCGATATCGCCTGACCATGCCGCGCGGCGATCTGTTCCCCGAAATCGGCCCGTACCAAACCGGCTACCTGCCGGTCGGCGACGGCCACGTGATCTACTGGGAGCAGGTCGGCAACCCGCACGGCAAGCCGGTCCTGTTCCTGCATGGCGGGCCGGGCGCGGGCGCGGGCGCGGTTCACCGACGGTTCTTCGACCCGTCGGTGTGGCGCGTGGTGATCTTCGACCAGCGCGGCGCCGGCCGGTCCACTCCGCTCGGCGGGCTGACAGCGAACACCACCGGGCATCTGGTGGGCGACATCGAGACACTGCGCGATTTTCTGGAAATCGAAAAATTCATCCTGTTCGGCGGTTCCTGGGGATCAACCCTCGCCATCGCCTACGGCCAGGCCCATCCCGAGCGGGTGGCGGGCATGGTGCTGCGCGGGATTTTTCTCGGCCGGCCGGGCGAGGTCGACTGGTTCCTGCACGGAATGGGAAAATTTTTTCCCGATGCCCACGCTGCGCTGGTCGATTTCCTGCCCGAGGCCGAGCGCGGCGACATTCTCGCGAACTACTTCAGGCGCCTGTGCGACCCGGACCCGGACATCCACATTCCGGCGGCCAGGGCCTGGTCGGTCTACGAGGGGTCATGCTCGACCCTGCTGCCGAATTTCGAGACCGTCACGGCCTTTGCCCAGGATCGCACCGCGATCGGGCTCGCCCGGCTGGAAGCGCATTATTTCGTCAACGGCCTGTTCCTGCCGGAAGGCGGGTTGCTCGCCCATATGGAGCCGCTGAAACGGATTCCGGCGGAAATCGTCCAGGGTCGCTACGATGTGATCTGCCCTGCCGGGACCGCTTTCGAACTCGCTGCCGCCTGGCCGGCGGCGCGGCTCACCGTCGTGCCCGATGCCGGACATTCCGCGCTCGAACCCGGCACCCGCTCGGCCCTGCTCGCGGCGCTGCAACGCGCCCGCATCTTGATTTAGCCGCAATCCGGGGCAACAACCGCCGCCTGAACAAGGGGAAACGGCCATGGCGCTGAAAGCAGGTGCCCTGAAAGGGGGGGCACTGAAAGCGGGGACGCCGGCGACAGGTTCGCGGCGCGATGTTATTTTTGATGACAAAACGGTCGGCCGGCGCACGGCTCTCGGCCTGATCGCCGGTGCCGCGGCGGCCGGTTTCGCCCCGATCCGTTCCGCCCGGGCCAATCCGGCCCTGCCGGTCATGCCGGCGGCCCTGATCATGGCAACCGGCGAGCCGGGCAGCGGTTTCGCCCGGTTCGGCCCTGCCTGGGGCATGATCGCGCAGAAACACGACCCGGTCACCGTGTCCTATCGGGCCTCCGGCGGCAGCGCCGCCAACATCCTTCTGGCCGAGCAGAATGCGGCGCAACTCGGCATGACGACGCTGGCGGTCGCCACCCAGGCCTGGAACGGCCGGGCGAACTGGACCGGCGATGTGCCACTGCGCGGCTTTCGCGCCCTGTTCCCGATTTTCGAGACGACGCTGCAGATTTTCGCGCCTGTCAGCAGCAGAATCGCCCGTCTTGCCGACCTCGCCGGCGCGCGCATCGGTATCGGCCCGGCCGGCGGAACCGGCGCGGTTCTGGTCCCGTCGCTGCTTGCCGCGGCCGGAGCGCCGCCCCACCTCGCGATTGCCGGACTTTTCACCGAGCAGGCCGACCTGCTTCGCAAGAAACAGCTCGATGCCTGCGCGTTCTTCGGCATCACGCCGCTGCCGGCGATTGCCGCGATAGCCCGGCAGGGTGGCTTCACCATGATCGGGTTCACCCGCGCCGAACAGGCGGCGATGCAGCGCTTCATGCCAGGGCTGGTGCCCGCGGTGATTCCGGTTTCCAGCCTGCCGCACCAGAGCGCTCCGGTCGCGACCATCGGCTCGGGCGCGATCGCGATCTGCCGGGCCGACCTGCCCGGTCCGCTTGCCGGCCGGCTGACCGACGCCGCCCTCGCCCATCGCACCGTTCTCAGGCGCGCCGTGCCGGGCACAGCATTGTTCCGTGGCTCCTGGGTCGAAGGCGATGTCCCGGTCGCGATCCATCCGGGAGCAGTGGACGCGTTGCGGCGGCACGGGCTTGCAACGCCGGCCCGCCTCATCCAAAGTTGATCGATAACGTGATCGGCGCGAGCCGGTCGCGCTGTATTCGTACCCGTGGAGCCGGTATCGCGGGGCGGCGATTTCAGGTCGACAAATCCGGTCTTCATGTTCGCCGAAACGCTTACGGATGGGTCGATGCACAAAGTAATCATGACAATGGTGGCGCAGAGCCGCCGCAACGCCCTGGCGGTGATCGTCGCCTTCCTGGTCGTGATCGGGCTCGGCCTTTTCTATGCCGCCGCACATCTCGGCATCGATACCAATACCGATCATCTGTTCGCGAGTTCCCTGCCCTGGCGGCAACAGCAGATCGCTTTCGAAAAGTCTTTCCCCCAGTTCAATGACCTGATCGTCGCTGTGGTGCGCGACCGCACGCCCGAAGGAGCCGACGCGACAGCGAAGGCGCTGGCCGAGGCCGTGGCATCAGACAAGACGAACTTCATCGATGTCAGACGCCCCGGCACCGGGCCGTTCTACCAGCGTGACGGGCTTCTGCTGATGCCGCAGACGCAGCTTGCCGGCCTGCTCAATTCCATCGTTTCGGCCCAGCCGTTTCTCGGTCAGCTCTCGGCCGACCCGTCCGCCGCCGGGCTGTTCAAGGCATTGGATCTGATGGCGGTCGGTGTTGGCGCGGGGCAAGCCAACCTGAAGCCCTATGCCAGCCAGCTCAAGAGTTTCGAATCGGCCCTCGATGCGGCGGCCACCGGGCACCCGCAACCGTTATCCTGGGAGGCGTTGCTGACGCCCGACGTGGCCGCCCGGCAGGGAGATGTGCGCTTCGTGCTGATCCACCCGGTTCTCGATCATGGCAGTCTCGAACCCGGGGGAGCCGCGACCATGGCGTTCGAACGTATCGCGGCTTCGCTGCCGCAGGTGAAATCCGGCGAGGCGACGGTAAACTATACAGGCCAGATTCCGCTTTCGGACGAACAGTTCGCCAGTCTCAAGCAAGGCATGGTGATCGGGCTGATCGTCAGCGTGGCGCTGATCACCCTGTGGCTCCTGCTCGCGGTGCGATCCTGGCGGATGATCCTGCCGATTCTTGCGACCCTGCTGGCCGGGCTCGCCCTGACCATCAGCTTCGCCAGCATCGCGATCGGCACGCTCAACCTGATCTCGGTCGCCTTTGCGATCCTGTTCGTCGGGCTCGCCGTCGATTTCGCGATCCAGTTCTGTGTGCGGATGCGCGATGTCCGGCGTAGGGTGGACGATCCGGCACTCGCGATGATCGGCGCCGCCAACGAGGCGGGCAGCCAGATCGCGCTGGCCGCGATCGCGACTGCCTGCGGCTTTCTCGCCTTCGTTCCGACCAGCTTCGTCGGCGTCGCCGAACTCGGGCTGATCGCGGGCGTCGGCATGATCATCGCGTTCTTCTGCACCGTCACCTTCCTGCCCGCCCTGCTTGCCTTCACCGGGCCGCGCGGCGAGGCAGAGCGCATCGGGTTCCCGCTCGGCGACTGGAGCGATGCCGTGCTGCGCCACCACGGCAAGCCGGTCCTGATCCTGTTCGCCATTCTCGCGATCGCCGGCATCGTCTCGGTCGGGACGCTGCGGTTCGACGCCAATCCGCTCAACACCCAGAACCCGAACACCGAGGCGATGCGCACCCTGAAATCGCTGCTCGACAACCCGGTCACCAACCCGTTCTATCTCGACATTCTGGCGAAAAACCTGCCGGCGGCGCGCACGCTGACGGCGCAACTCGCGAAGCTGCCCGAGGTGGCGCAGGTGATTTCGGGAGGGACGTTCATCCCGGAAAACCAGGACGCGAAACTGAAAATGATCGCCCAGACGAGGCAGATCCTCGCGCCCACGCTGGTCGATACGCCGGCCGCCGCGCCGACCCCGGACCGGCTGCGTGCCGCCGCCGCGAAAGCTGCCTCGGAAATCGCCGGTATTGCCGGAAAACTGCCCCCGGGTTCGCCTCTGCTCGGCATCGGCCGGGCACTGACCCGGCTTCAATCGGCGTCGGATACACAACTGATGGCGATGAATTCGGCGCTGACCCGATACCTGCCCGGCGAGTTGGCACGGCTGAACCAGGCCCTCTCGGCGCAGAAGATCACCGCCGGAAACCTGCCCGGGGACGTAAAGCGAGACTGGTTTCTGTCCGATGGCCGGGTAAGGATTCAGGTGATCCCGACCGCCGGAGCGCAATCCTCGTCCGGGTTGTGGAAATTCGTCGATGCGGTGCGCACGGTGACGCCGGACGTGACCGGACCGGCGGCGGTGACGGTCGCGACCGCGACGACCATTCTCGGTGCGTTCCGCGAGGCTGCCTCGCTCGCCGCCGTCGCCATCGCGATCATCCTGATGATCGTGCTGCGCTCTGCGCGGGATGCCGCGCTGGTGGTCATCACCCTGGCGCTGTCGGCGTTTCTGACCGCCCTGTTCTCCCAACTGGCCGGCATCTCGCTGAACTATGCCAACATCATCGCCCTGCCGCTTCTGCTCGGGGTCGGCGTGTCGTTCAACGTCTATTTCGTGATGAACTGGCGCGACGGGATGAAGCACCTGCTCGGCTCGGCCACCGCGCGCGCCGTACTGTTCTCCGCGCTGACCACGGGAACGGCGTTCGGCTCCCTCGCCGCCTCGCACGACCGGGGCACCGCGAGCATGGGCGATGTACTCCTGCTCAGCCTCGCTGCCGTGCTGATCGCGACGTTCATTTTCCTGCCCGCCCTGCTCTACATCCTGCCGCGCCACGAATGATGCTGGAAAAGCGCAGCCTGTCGCTGACCGGGCACCGGACCAGCATCGCCCTGGAACCCGCGTTCTGGGCGGCGCTGGAGGCGATCGCGGCAAGGCGGAGCATGACCCTGCCGGGGCTGATCGCCGAAATCGACGCCGCACGCGAGGCCGGGCAGGCGCTGGCATCCGCGCTGCGCGTGTTTGCCCTGACCCAGACGGGGTAGCGAGACGGCGTCCGGCTGACTATAAGAATTGAAATAATCGACCGGAAACCAGAACCATGCCACAATATCGTTCCCGCACCTCCACCCACGGCCGTAACATGGCGGGCGCCCGCGCACTCTGGCGCGCGACCGGTATGGGCGACAGCGATTTCGGCAAGCCGATCATCGCGATCGCAAATTCCTTCACCCAGTTCGTGCCCGGCCATGTCCATCTGAAGGATCTCGGCCAACTGGTCGCTGGTGAAATCGCAGCGGCCGGCGGTGTGGCCAAGGAATTCAATACCATCGCGGTGGATGACGGCATCGCCATGGGCCATGGCGGGATGCTGTATTCCCTGCCCTCGCGCGAACTGATCGCCGATTCGGTCGAATACATGGTCAATGCCCACTGTGCGGACGCGCTGGTGTGCATTTCCAACTGCGACAAGATCACGCCAGGGATGCTGATGGCGGCGATGCGCCTGAACATTCCAACGATCCTCGTCTCCGGCGGCCCGATGGAGGCCGGCAAGTATGTCGCCGCCGGCGAGACGAAGGCCGTCGACCTGATCACCGCCATGGTCGCCGCCGCCGACCCGACCCAGACCGACGAGGAAGCCGCCGTGATGGAGCGGTCGGCCTGCCCGACCTGCGGTTCGTGCTCGGGCATGTTCACCGCCAATTCGATGAACTGCCTGACCGAGGCGCTCGGCCTCGCGCTGCCCGGCAACGGCTCTCTGCTCGCGACCCATGCGGATCGCCGGCGCCTGTTCGTCGAGGCCGGCTGGCAGATCGTCGATCTCGCCCGGCGCCATTACGAGCAGGACGATGCCTCGGTCCTGCCGCGCGCGATCGCGAACTTCAATGCTTTCGAGAATGCGATGTCGCTCGATATCGCGATGGGCGGGTCCACCAACACCGTGCTGCACCTTCTGGCCGCCGCACGAGAGGTGGAACTCGATTTCACCATGAAGGATATCGACCGGCTGTCGCACCGGGTGCCGAATCTCTGCAAGGTTTCGCCTTCGGTCGAGAATGTTCACATGGAGGATGTGCATCGCGCCGGCGGCATCATGGCGATTCTCGGCGAACTCGATCGCGCCGGGCTGATCCATCGCGACTGCGCGACCGTGCATGAAAAAACCCTGGGCGATGCGATCGGCCGCTGGGATATCGTGAACGGGCGCGAGCAGGCGATGGCACTATATCGCGCGGCGCCGGGTGGCGTGCGCACGACGCAGGCGTTCAGCCAGGAGCGGCGCTACGAGAACCTCGATCTCGACCGCGCGCGCGGCGTGATTCGCAATATCGATCACGCTTTCAGCAAGGATGGCGGACTCGCGGTGCTCTACGGCAACATCGCGCTGGACGGCGCGATCGTGAAGACCGCCGGAGTCGATGCCGAGAACCTGAAATTCACCGGGCCGGCGCGGGTCGTCGAAAGCCAGGAGGATGCGGTGACCGCGATTCTGGGCGACGCGATCAAGCCGGGCGATGTTGTGGTGATTCGTTACGAAGGGCCGAAGGGCGGACCGGGGATGCAGGAAATGCTGTATCCGACCAGCTATCTGAAATCGAAACACCTCGGCAAGGTCTGCGCGCTGATCACCGACGGGCGGTTTTCCGGCGGCACCTCGGGGCTGTCGATCGGCCATATCTCGCCGGAAGCCGCCGAGGGCGGGGCGATCGGCCTGATCGAGGAAGGCGACATGATCGCGATCGACATTCCAGCCCGCAGGATCGACGTTCTGGTCGACGATGCCACGCTGGCGCGCCGGCGCACCGCGATGGAGGCGACGGGTGACAAGGCCTGGCATCCGGCCTCGCGTGAGCGCGTGGTCTCGCGGGCGCTGCAGGCCTATGCGGCGCTGACCACCAGCGCCGCGAATGGTGCGGTGCGCGATGTGAGGCAGGTCCAGAAGAAACACTGATTTTTGCTCTCCCTGTCCGGCAGCCCCGGACAGGGCCAGGCGGTTCCGGTCATGAAACCTCCCGAGTCGGCGAATCCGGCGCACGTGCCGACCGCGAATCGTATCGACCGGAATTTTTCAGAATTTTTCAATGAAAATTGAAAATATCCACAAGGATTTCGGCGACTCTTGTTGACGCGCGGAAGCGCGGAACGCTACCACCTGATCGTGTCGAACACTACCCTTCCTCTGCCGGCGATCAGGATTCGCGGCCGGTCCTTCATGGCGCTGGTCGTGGTGCCGGAATCGCCATTCGACGCCTGGCTGACCGCGCTCGACCAGCAGATGCGCCGCTCCGCCGGGTTCTTCGCCGGCCGCCCGGTGGTCGTGAATCTTGCCGCGATCGGCGAGGAGGAAGACCACACCGCCGTGCTTGATGCACTGGATGCGCGGGAACTGAAGATCATCGGTATCGAGGGCGCCGATGCGGGGCAGTTGCGCGGCACGAAATGGGAAGCCACGCTGATCATCGCGCCCGCGCGCGAAGGCCGGGCCGACCGTATTGTCGAAATTCCCGAGCCCGAGGCGACGTCGGAACCCGAACCTGCCGTCTCGCCGAAACCGGAGACCGCGCCTTCGCTTCTCGTCAACCGTCCGGTCCGCTCCGGCCAGTCGATCGTGTTCGAGGACGGCGACGTGACCGTGATCGGCCCGGTCTCCTCGGGTGCGGAAATCATCGCGGGCGGGTCGATCCACATTTACGGTACGCTGCGCGGCCGGGCGATCGCCGGACTGCTAGGGCGGCCGGATGCACGGATTTTCTGCCGCAAGCTCGCGGCGGAACTGCTCGCGATCGACGGGCTCTACCGCACCGCCGATCACTGGGGTGACGGTCTGCACGGCAAGGCGGTGCAGATCTGGCTCGACGACAAGACGCTGCGCCTCGCGGCACTCGATTGAAGGATATTGGCATGTCGAAGGTTCTGGTTGTCACATCGGGCAAGGGCGGGGTCGGCAAGACCACCACGTCGGCGGCGCTGGGTGCGGCCCTCGCACAGACCGGCAAGACCGTCGCTGTGGTCGATTTCGATGTCGGCCTGCGCAATCTCGACCTGATCATGGGCGCCGAGCGGCGCGTGGTGTTCGACCTGGTCAACGTGATTCAGGGCGACGCCAAACTGGCCCAGGCGCTAATCAAGGACAAGCGGGTGGACACGCTCTCGCTCCTGCCCGCCTCGCAGACCCGCGACAAGGACGCACTGACGCCGGAGGGTGTGGAGCGGGTGATCGGCGAGTTGCGCGAGAAGTTCGACTGGATCGTCTGCGACAGCCCGGCCGGAATCGAGCGGGGCGCCACCCTCGCGATGCACCATGCCGACATGGCTGTGGTGGTCACCAACCCCGAGGTCTCCTCGGTCCGCGACTCGGACCGGATCATCGGAATGCTCGATTCGAAGACCGCGAAAGCCGAGTCGGGCGAGAAGATCGAAAAGCATCTTCTGCTCACCCGTTACGACGCCGCCCGCGCCGCGCGCGGCGAGATGCTCAAGGTGGACGACGTTCTGGACATCCTCGCGATTCCCCTGCTCGGCATCATCCCGGACAGCGAGGAAGTTCTGCGCGCCTCGAATGTCGGCTGCCCGATCACCCTGCACAACCCGCTTTCCGCCCCTGCCCGCGCCTATACCGATGCCGCCCGCCGGCTGACGGGCGAGACCGTCGAGATTGTCACCCCGATCGAGCGGAAAGGCCTGATGAGCCGGCTGTTCGGCCGAAAGGTCGCCTGATGAACCTGTTCAACCTGTTTTCCCGCCCGCGCTCGGCGCCGGTCGCGCGCGAGCGCCTTCAACTTCTACTCGCGCATGAGCGGGCGCTGTCCGGCCGGTCCGATCTTGCAGCGAAGCTGCAGGAGGAAATCCTCGCGGTGATCGCCCGCCATATCCCGATCGACCGCGACAAGGTCAACGTCAAGCTCGGACGCGAGGGCACGATCTCGACACTCGAAATCGATATCGAGATGCCGGAAGCCGCGATGGCGAAGAACTGATCGCACTCCCCGCGCGATGTCGTTCCACGCACTCCCCGCGCGATATCGTTTCACACGCTCTTCGCGCGATACCATCTTGATGACCGCGCGCGGTTCGGCTAGACCCCGTTTCGCGCCGCGACGAGCGGCCGGAAGATGCCCAGGTAGCTCAGTTGGTAGAGCATGCGACTGAAAATCGCAGTGTCGGTGGTTCGATTCCGCCCCTGGGCACCATTTTATCAAATATGCTGACAGCGTGACCCAACCGATTTCCCCGCCTGCGGAAGCTCCGACCATGGACGGCATCGAAACCGCGACCGACAGCCTCGAACGCCACAAGCACCTTCAGGAGCACCCGGAGAACCAGCACGCGAAGCGGGTGGCGCTTCTGATCGGCATTCTCGCGGCGGCGCTGGCGATTTGCGAGATGGGCGAGAAATCAGCCCAGAACGACTACATCTCGAAGCAGATCGCGGTCACCGATACCTGGAATTTCTATCAAGCCAAGGCGATCAAGGCCGATATCGCCGGCGCGACCGCCTCGATTCTCAACGGACTCGCGGTGCATTCGAACGATCAGGCCCTCGAACAGGCGGCAAAGACGGCGATGGCGCGGGCGGCCAGGGAAACGTCCGACGCCGCGGGCGGCGAAGGCAAGGCCCAGCTCAAGGCACTCGCCCTGCGCCAGACAAAGGCACGCGACCGCCAGCTCCAGCGCTACCATTTTCTGGAAATCGTCGTCGGCGCCTTGCAGATCGCCATCGTGCTCGCCTCGGTCTCGGTGATCGTCGACATCGTCGGCTTCAGCCTTGCCGCGATCGGCCTCGGCGGCCTCGCCTTCCTTGCCGGCCTCGTGGTTATGGCGACCGGATAATTTTTCAGGCAGCCGCATCATTCCTCTGTTCAAACTTTCCGCGAATCGCTAGAAGAATCGCCGCCTGCCGATTCGTTGTTGGCCGGCGCGTGAGATTCCCCAACCAGCCGGCAGCCCCGGCATCGGCTGACCGCCGATCAAGAAAACGAAAGAGGCTTCGACCATGTCGAAAGCGTTTATCGCTGAAGTCATTCAGGGATCTGCCGAAATCACCGGCGTTGCCGCCAATCGCGCCGCCACCGACGTGATCGAGGCGATCGTCAAGGAACTCAAGAAGAACGGCAAGTTCACCCTGCCGAGCTTCGGCACATTCACCGTGCGCAAAACCAAGGCGCGCAAGGGCGTCAACCCGCGGACCGGCGCCGAAATCAAGGTGAAGGCCGGCAAGACCGTGCGCTTCAAGGCCTCGCCATCGCTCAAGAAAATGGTCTGACAAAACCGTCAGGGCAATATCCGAACAGGTTGGATCATTCGATCCGGTCTGTTCGGATGAAATTGCTCGCCAGACAAAACCTGAGCCGGTTTTCGCTTTTCAGTCCTTCTGCTTGATCAACCCCGAGGCTTCCGCGCGTGCGCGGCTGTCGACGATCGAGCGGCTGACCGCAAGCGCCGCTTCCAGAGCGCGCCGTCCTGCGGCCGCATCGACCAGAACCGGCGCACCGTCCAGACACGAGGCATGGAACGCGGCGTGTTCGGCGGCCAGCGCGTCATGGTCCTGCCATCCAGCCTGCTCGAGACCGAATCCGTCCAGTCCCGGCAGCTTCATGCCGCCCTCGCGGCCGATCATGGTCAGCTTCCGCTCGGCAAAATCGACCGTCAGGTAACCGGCCTCGGAAAAAATCCGCATCCGTCGCTCGGTTTTCTGGGAAATCCGGCTCGCGGTGATGGTCGCGACGCAGCCATTGACGAAGCGAACCCGCGCATTGGCGATATCGTCATGCGCGCTGGCGACCGCTGCGCCCACGGCGTCGATGCTCTCGACCGGCTGGGCGACCAGGGCGAGGATCAGGTCGAGATCGTGGATCATCAGGTCGAGAATCACCGAGACATCGGTGCCGCGCGGCTTGAACGGCGCGATCCGCACCGCCTCGATATAAAGAGGCTGGCCCATCCTTCCCGCGACCGCGCCATGCGCCGCCGAGAATCGTTCGAGATGGCCGACCTGAAGCACCTTGCCGTGCGTCGTGGCGAGGGTTGCCAGCTCATCGGCCTCGGCAAGGGTCGCCGCGATCGGCTTTTCCACCAGAACATGCTTTCCCGCAGCGAGCGCGCGGGAAGCAATGGCAAAATGGGCATCGGCCGGGGCCGCGACGATCACGGCGTCAGCCGCCGCGATCAGGGCATCCAGCCCCAGCACGGAACAGCCGGCCTCGGCGGCGACAGCCTGCGCCCGCGCGGGGTCGGGATCGTGCAGGCCGATCAGGGTCGCACGCCCGGCAGAGGCCGTCTTGAGGGCATGGAACCGGCCGAAATGTCCCGCGCCGATCACCCCCACCCTGAGCTTCATCACCCGCCGTCTCCCCGATTCGATCCCGGACTTGCACGCACAAGCCCGCCCCGCCATACCACCTTCGACCGAGGGAGCCCATCGCCTGCCATGCTTTATTTCTCGCGCCTGAAAACCCTGCTGATCGTGCTGATCTGCGCCGTTGGCGTCCTGCTCGCCGTGCCGAACCTGTTCAAGCGACCTCTACCGAACATGTTCTGGCCGCAGATCCATCTCGGCCTCGATCTGCGGGGCGGTTCCTACCTGCTCATGCAGGTCGATATGAACGCGGTGGTCAAGGAACGGCTGGCCGGCCTGACCGACGAGGTTCGCCAGGCGCTGCTCAAGGCCGATATCGGCTATACCGATCTCGGCTCCGACGCTGCCACCAAGCGCGTTCAGTTCAACCTGCTGAAACCGCAGGACGCGGCAAAGGCAAAGCCGGTTCTGGACAAGCTGATCAACCCGGTGGCGGCGGCTGGTGGTGCGCCCGACCTCGACATCAGCTTCGCGCCCTCCGGCGCGGTCGCGCTGACCCTGTCGCGTCCGGCCCTGGTCGCGAAAGCGACCCAGGCGGTCGCCCAGTCGATCACCATCATCACCCGACGAATCGACGGCACCGGCGTGGTCGACCCGCAGATCGCCCGTCAGGGGGCCGACAAGATCGTCATCCAGCTTCCCGGCGTGTCGGATCCGAACCGGATCAAGAGCCTGCTCGGCAAAACCGCGCACATGACCTTTCATATGGTCGCGCAAAACGTCAATCCGGGCACCAAAACCCCGCCTCCCGGCGTCGAGATTCTGCCGATGCTGAACGACCCGACCCAGAGCATGGCGATTCAGTCACGGGTCGCCGTCGACGGCGCCGATCTTACCAACGCCCAGGCCGGGCAGGATCCGCAGTCGGGTCAATGGGTGGTGAATTTCACCTTCAACAGCGTGGGCGCACGCAAATTCGCCCAGATCACTACAGAAAACGTGGGCAAGCTGTTCGCGATCGAACTCGACCACAAGATCATCGAGGCGCCGGTAATTCGCGAGCCGATCGTCGGCGGTCAGGGTCAGATTTCCGGCAACTTCACCGCCCAGTCGGCGAGCGACCTCGCCCTTCTGCTCCGCGCCGGCGCCCTGCCCGCTCCGCTCAAGGTAGTCGAGCAGCAAACCGTCGGGCCGGAACTCGGGGCGGACGCGATCCGCGCCGGCATCATCTCGCTCGCGGTCGGCTTTTGCCTGGTCATCTTCTTCATGGCGAGCTTCTATGGCCTGTTCGGCTGGTTCGCGAATATCGCGCTGGTGATCAACCTGCTCCTGCTGATCGCCGTCCTGTCGGTGATGGGGGCGACACTCACCCTGCCCGGTATGGCCGGCATCCTGCTGACCCTCGGCATGGCGGTGGACTCCAACGTTCTGATCAACGAGCGCGTGCGCGAGGAGGCGAAGCTCGGGCGAAAGCCGATGGCGGCGATGGAAGCCGGGTTCAAGCGGGCCTACGGCACCATCATAGACTCCAACATGACCACCCTGCTCGCCCACGTGATGCTGTTCATCTTCGGCTCGCCGCCGGTGCGCGGTTTCGCCGTCACCATCTGCGTCGGCATCATCACCACCCTGTTCACGTCGACCGTTCTGGTCCGGCTGATCACCGTGCGCTGGTATATCGCCCGCCGCCCCGCCGCCCTGCCGGTTTTCTGAGGCCGTCCCGATGAGATTCTTCACCCGCCCTGCCTTCCGCTTCGTGCCGGACGGCGTCCGCATCCACTTCATGCGGGCGCGCTTCCTCGGCCTGATCGTCTCCGCTGTGCTCTCGACCGCTTCGGTCGTCCTGTTCTTCCATCCCGGCCTCAATCTCGGGCTCGATTTCAGGGGCGGCGTGGTGATGCAGGTCGCCACCCCGACCCCGCCAGACTTCAACAAGCTGCGCGCCGACCTGAATGCGGCGCATCTGACCGGCGCGGGGCTGCAGGGCTTCGGTGGCGGCAAGGGCGTGCTGATCAGCCTTGAGGAACTGAGCAACGCGAAGGCAACCCAGGCCTCGCTCACCGCCGCCGAGAGCGTGGTCAAATCCACGCTTCCGGGTGCGCGGATCATGAGCACCCAGGCGATCGGCGCCTCGGTTTCGGCGCAACTGTTCGATCAGGGACTGCTCGCACTCGGGGTCAGCTTCCTGATGATCCTCGTTTATATCTGGTTCCGGTTCGAGTGGCAGTTCGCGGTCAGCGCGGTCGCAACCCTGATTCTCGATGTCACCAAGGTCATCGGGTTCATGGTGATCACAAGGCTGCCGTTCGACCTGGTGACGATCGCGGCGATCCTGACGGTGATCGGCTATTCCACCAACGACAAGGTGGTGGTCTATGACCGGATCCGGGAGAATTTGCGCAAGTTCAAGACCATGCCGTTGCGCGACCTGATCGATCTTTCGATCAACGAAACCCTGAACCGCACCCTGGGCACCTCCAGCACCGTGTTCCTCGCCGCCCTGCCGCTCGCGCTGTTCGGCGGTGCGTCGCTGTCGGGCTTCGCCTGGGTGATGCTGTTCGGCATCGTGGTCGGCACCTCGTCGTCGATCTATATCGCGTCGCCGATCCTTCTGCTCCTCGGCGAGCACCATCTGCGCCGAGGCGGGCCGAAATCGGTGGCCGACGACCCGACCGTTGCGAAATCTGTAGCCGCGAAGCAGTCGGCGAAACAGGCAGACGCCAAACCCGTCCCCGCGAAAACCCCGGCCCGCACCTCGTCAAAATAACGGGGCGATTCCGGCGTGAACGACGTTTTCGAGCGGCGCCGGACACAGCAAGGGCGGCAGGTGGTCTCGTATTTTCCGCCGGAACCCTGGCTCGAACTGCGTGACGGTCTTGGCGTCTACCTGATCCTGCCGCATTCGCTCGCCACCCATGACATCAGGCGGTTTCAGGTCGCCGGCACTGCGGGTTGGCATCGGGACTACCTTGGCGAACTCGGACTCGATCGCCTGCTTGATGCACTGAAACACGGCCATCCGGTGATCGGCGGACTCGGCAACGAGGTTC
>DASVGZ010000145.1:0-6141 GCA_036379275.1 Acidiphilium sp.
CTGCGCGAGGCCGGCTACGAGACGATCATGGTCAACTGCAACCCGGAAACCGTCTCGACCGATTACGACACGTCCGACCGCCTCTATTTCGAGCCGCTGTTCGCCGAGGACGTGATCTCGCTGATCCGCCGCGAGCAGCAGAACGGCCGGGTGCTCGGCTGTATCGTGCAGTATGGCGGACAGACGCCGCTGAAGCTCAGCCAGGCGCTCGAGGAGGCGGGAATTCCGATTCTCGGCACCTCCGCCGATGCGATCGACATCGCCGAGGACCGCGAGCGCTTCCAGCACCTGCTGAAATCGCTCGGCCTGCGCCAGCCGGACAATGGCATCGCGCGGTCGGCCGCCGAAGCCGAGGCAATCGTCGAGACGATCGGCTTTCCGGTGGTGATCCGGCCGAGCTACGTGCTCGGTGGCCGGGCGATGGAAATCGTTCATGACCTGCCCAACCTGCGCCGCTACATGCGCGAGGCGGTGATCGTTTCGGGCACCAACCCGGTGCTGATCGACCGCTATCTGAACGACGCGATCGAGGTCAATGTCGACTGCATCGCCGACGGCCGAAGCGTCTACGTGGCCGGCGTGATGGAACATATCGAGGAAGCCGGTATCCATTCCGGCGATTCCGCCTGTTCGCTGCCGCCTTATTCGCTCTCGCCCGCCGTGGTCGCGGAACTGCGCGCCGAAACCGAGGCGATGGCCCGCGCCCTCGGCGTGGTCGGGCTGATGAACGTGCAGTATGCGATCCAGGGCGAGACGGTCTACGTTCTCGAGGTCAATCCCCGCGCCTCGCGCACCGTGCCGTTCGTCGCCAAGGCGACGGGGGTTCCGGTCGCCAAGATCGGCGCTCGGGTGATGGCCGGCGAAGCCCTCGCCTCGTTCGGGCTCGATGACAGCCTCACCCGCAGTCACGTTGCGGTGAAGGAGGCGGTGTTTCCGTTCGCCCGCTTCGCGGGAGTCGATGTCCTGCTCGGGCCGGAAATGAAATCGACCGGCGAGGTGATGGGGCTGGATGCGAGCTTCGCCCGCGCTTTCGCCAAGGCCCAGATCGGCGCCGGCGTGAGGCTGCCGGCAAGCGGCTCGGTGCTTCTGTCGGTGCGCGACGCCGACAAGAATGCGATCGTCCCGATCGCCCGCCGCTTCACCGATCTCGGCTTCTCGATCCTGGCGACGCGCGGCACCGCAAACCACCTCCAGAATGCCGGCATCGCCGCGCGTGCGGTGAACAAGGTACTGGAAGGCCGGCCGCATTGCGTGGATGCGATCCTCTCGGGCGAGGTTCAACTGGTGATCAACACCGCTTCCGGCGCGCAGACCGTGGCTGACAGCTTCGATATCCGCCGCTCGGCGCTGACCCATGGCGTGCCGCACTTCACCACGATCGCCGGCGCAAGGGCGGCTTCCCATGCGATTGTGGCACTGGCGGCGGGCAATCTTGAAGTCGCGCCGCTTCAGTCGTATTTTCCTTCGTCGCTCTGACTGGCATCGTGTCCGGAAGCCTCCGGGCACGATGCTTGGATTCTTGCCTGAAGCCCACTCTGCCTGCCCTACTCTGCCTGCCCTACTCTGCCTGCCCCACTCTGCCTGAAGGAACCGTTGTGCAAAAATTCCCGATGACCGGGCCCGGACTGCAAAATCTCGAAGCCGAGCTGCGCCAGCTCAAGGCCGAGGAGCGACCGGCCATCATCCGCGCGATCGCCGAAGCCCGCAGCCATGGCGACCTCTCGGAAAACGCGGAATACCATTCGGCCCGGGAGCGGCAGTCCTTCATCGAGGGCCGGATCGCCGAGCTCGAGGAAATCGTTTCCGCCGCCGAGGTGATCGATCCCGCCACCCTCTCGGGCGACACGGTCAAATTCGGCGCCCATGTCGAGCTGATCGACGAGGAAACCGAAAAACAGGTGCGCTACCAGCTCGTCGGAATGCACGAGGCGGATATCAAGGCCGGCCGGCTCTCGGTCACCTCTCCGCTCGCCAAGGCGTTGATCGGCAAAAAATCCGGCGATACCATCTCGGTTCCCGCTCCCGGCGGCGACCGCAGCTATGAGATCCTGGCTGTCCGTTACGGTGTCTAGGCCACAACCCCTGGTCAGCCTCGCCGACATCGAGGCCGCCGCCGCCCGGATCGCAGGCTCCGTGCTGCGCGCCCCGCTGGTCTATTCCGATGCCCTGTCGCGCGCGACCGGTGCGAAAATCTACCTCAAGCTTGAAAACCTGCAGGCGACCGGCGCCTTCAAGGAGCGCGGCGCCGCGAACCGCATCGCTCTGCTCTCGGCTGAAGAGCGGGCGCGCGGGGTGGTCGCCATGTCGGCGGGCAACCACGCCCAGGCGGTGGCACGGCACGCCCAGCTTGCCGGCATTACCGCGACCATAGTGATGCCGCGCTTCACCCCGATTACCAAGGTCACGCGTACCCAGGCCTGGGGAGCCGAGGTTGTCCTGCACGGCGAAACTCTTGCCGAGGCCGCCGAGCACGCCCACGCGCTCGCGGCGAAACACGGGCTGGTCTTCATCCATCCCTACGACGATCCCGGAATCATCGCCGGGCAGGGAACGATGGCGCTTGAGGTGATCGAGGATGTCCCCGATCTCGACACACTGATCGTTCCGACCGGCGGTGGCGGTTTCGTTTCCGGCTGCGCCCTGGCGGCACGGACGAAACGGCCCGGACTCGAGGTTCTCGGTGCCGAGGTCGAGGCCTATTCGAGTTTTGCCCAGGCGCTTTCGGGGCGGCCGATCGACGTGGGCGGCGCCACCATCGCCGAAGGCATCGCGGTGCGCGACATCGGGAAACTGCCGCTTGCGATCCTGCGCGACCTCGGCACCGAAGTCCTGATCGTGCCGGAAGCCGTGGTGGAACAGGCGATCGCGCTTCTCGTCGAGGGCGGCAAGGTGGTGGCCGAAGGTGCGGGCGCCACCGGTCTCGGCGCGGTTCTGGCTTTTCCCCGGCGGTTTGCCGGAAAAAAGGTCGCCCTGCCGGTCTGCGGCGGCAATATCGATGCAAGGATTCTCGCCAACACCCTGCTGCGCAACCTCCTGCGCGACGGAAGGCTGCTCCGCGTTCTGATGGAAATTCCTGACCGGCCCGGCGTTCTTGCCGATATCGCGGCCCGTATCGGCGATCAGGGCGGCAACATCATCGAGGTGGTGCATCAGCGCCTGTTCGCCTCGCCAACGGTACAGGCCGCCAATCTTGAGGTCATGGTCGAGGCGCGTGATGCCGAACACGGCAACGCCATCGCCTGTGCGCTCGAGGAAGTCTACACGGTAAAGCGAATCTAACAAACAGCCACTTCGGAGTGAGCCTGCCAGCTCACCCCGAAGCATCGGCCCGGTTTTATTCCGCCGCCACCTGGACCCGGTCCGGCCTCGAAATCCGTGCCGCGCAAAACTTGAACTCCGGAATTTTTCCAAATGGATCGAGCGCCGGGTTGGTCAGGAGATTGGCCGCTGCCTCTGCATAGCAGAACGGCATGAACACCATTCCGTCCGGCACATCGCGGTCGGCCCTTACTTTGGTCTGAATCACGCCACGGCGGGTTTCCAGAAGAATCATGTCGCCTGGCTCCAGCCCCTGACGCCGCAATTCGCGCGGCGCGAGAAACGCGACCGCCTCCGGTTCCAGCGCATCCAGCACCCCGGCCCGGCGAGTCATCGCCCCGGTGTGCCAGTGCTCCAGAACCCGTCCGGTCGACAGCACCATCGGATAGGCATCGTCCGGCAGTTCGTCCGGCGGGGTGACCCGCGCCGGCACGATTTTGGCCCGTCCGCTCTCGGTCGGGAAACCGGAAGCAAAGATGATTTCGTTGCCCGGCTTGTCCGGCGCGTCCGCCGGGTAGGTGACCGCGCCTTCCCGCTCCAGCCGCTCCCAACTGATATTGTCGAGCGACGGCATGGTTGCTGCCATTTCGGGATAGATTTCGGCCGGGCCGGAATAGTTCCAGTCGAGCCCGATCCGGCGTGCGATCTCCTGCATGATCCACCAGTCCTGCCGCGCATCGCCCGGAGAGGCGACCACCTGCCTGGCAAGCTGCACGCGCCGGTCGGTATTGGTGAAGGTTCCGGTCTTTTCCGCGAAGGCCGAGGCCGGCAGGATCACATCGGCATGGAATGCGGTTTCGGTGATGAACAGATCCTGGACCACCAGATGGTCGAGCCTTGCGAAGGCTTCCCGCGCGTGGCGCAGATCGGGATCCGACATCGCCGGATTCTCGCCCTGGACATACATGCCGCGGATCGTCCCGGCATGGACCGCGTTGATGATCTCCACCGCGGTCAGGCCGGGATTCGGATCGAGCTTCATGCCCCAGTGCGCCTCGAATTTCTCGCGAATCGCGGCATCGCCCACCCGCTGATAATCGGGATAGACCATCGGGATCAGCCCCGCATCGGACGCGCCCTGCACATTGTTCTGGCCGCGCAGCGGATGCAGCCCGGTGCCGGGCCGGCCGATCTGACCGGTGATCATCGCGAGAGCGATCAGGCACCGTGCATTGTCGGTGCCGTGGACATGCTGGCTGACCCCCATGCCCCAGAAAACGATCGATGCGCGCGACCTGGCATAGAGCCGCGCCACCTCGCGCAGCGTCGCGGCCGGAATTCCGCAGATTTCCGCCATCCGCTCTGGCGGGAAATCCTTGATCTTCTGCTTCAGCTCGTCGAAATTCTCGGTCCAGGCGGCGATGTACTGGTCGTCGGTCAGACCTTCCTCGATGATCGTGTAGAGCATCGCGTTCAGCATCGCGACATCGGAACCCGGCTTGAACGCGAGGTGATGCAACGCGTGCCGCGACAACGTCTGCCGTCGCGGATCCATGATGATCAGCTTCGCACCCTTGTCCTTGACCGCGTTCTTGATGAAGGTCGCCGCGACCGGATGATTCACCGTCGGGTTGGCGCCGATGATGATGATCACCTCTGCATCCAGGGCAGCGGAGAACGGGGCAGTCACCGCGCCTGAATTAACCCCTTCCATCAGCGCCGCCACCGACGAGGCATGGCAGAGCCGGGTGCAGTGATCGACATTGTTGGAGCCGAAACCGGTGCGCACCAGCTTCTGGAACAGATAGGCTTCCTCGTTCGATCCCTTGGCCGAGCCGAATCCGGCGAGAGCCCCGGCACCATGTTGATCGCGGATGCGCCGCAGCCCGCCAGCCGCACGATCCAGTGCCTCTTCCCAGGTCGCCTCGCGGAAATGGGTGAACGGGTTGGCCGGATCCACCTGATCGTCGGCGCTTTTCGGCACGCCGTCCTTGCGGATCAGGGGTTTGGTCAGCCGGTCCGGGTGGGTGATGTAATCGAACCCGAAACGGCCCTTGACGCATAGCCGCTGGTGGTTGGCCGGGCCATCCAGCCCCTCGGCATAGATGACTTTTTCGTCCTTGACCTGGTAGCTCACCTGGCAACCGACACCGCAATAAGGGCACAGGCTGTCGACCGTCCGGTCCGCCCACACGGTCCGGGTCTGGTTCGCATCCAGATAGGCCGAAGGCATCAACGCGCCGGTCGGGCAGGCCTGCACGCATTCACCGCAGGCGACGCAGGTGGACTCACCCATCGGATCGTCGAAATCGAACACGATCTTCGCATCGGCGCCCCGGAAGGCCATGCCGATCACGTCGTTCACCTGAACTTCCCGGCAGGCCCGCACGCACAGATTGCACTGGATACAGGCATCCAGATTCACCCGCATCGCCGGATGGCTGGAATCCGGCGCCCAGCGATCGCTGTGCGGCAGCCGGCTCGCCGCGATTTCCTGGCGGTCGGCCCAGGTCCAGAACGCCGAATCCGGGTCGTGCGAGGTCTTGCGCGCCGGCTGATCGGCGATCAGCAGTTCCATCACCATCCGCCGCGCCTTGCTGGCCCGCTCGCTCGCGCTCTTCACCCGCATCCCGGCAGCAGGCTTGCGGGTGCAGGACGGCGCAAGCACGCGTTCGCCATCGATCTCGACCATGCAGGCGCGGCAGTTGCCATCGGCGCGATAGCCGGGCTCCGGCGAGTAGCACAGGTGCGGAATCTCCGTGCCGAGGCGGTTCGCCACCTGCCAGATGGTCTCGCCCTCGCGGGCGATAACTTCCTTGCCGTCCAGCAGTAAGGGGATGCTCTTCGCGGTCTTGTCGGTCATGCTGTCACCAGGTGCCGAGC
>DASVGZ010000146.1:0-3512 GCA_036379275.1 Acidiphilium sp.
GAACGGCGCCGCGGTGATCAATACAAGACGCATCCGGATTGAATGCCACACGCTCCCGGTACTGACCAGACAGAGGGCGGCGATCGGAACGCACTCCTGACATCGCCAAAATCCGACCCGGTTTCAGGTACGGCCTCGCCCTCAAACCCGGACCGCGAGCGCGACCGACGGCGTCTTCCGCACCGCCAGCGGAGAGGAATACCCCGATCCGGCCTCATCCGGTTCCAGCGCCCGGACGATGGTCCCGATCACCCTCTGCTGGGTATCGATCGCCTGGAGCAACAGGCTCCGGTTTCGATCGATCGCGGTATCGAGCCGTTTCCTGATCGACGCGTCACCCATCGGTTTCCCGCCCGATCCGGGCTCGCGCATCGCGCCGATCAGCGCCTCCAGTCTTTCCATCGCGGCACGCTTGGCTTCGGCAAGCTGGCTGCTCACTCCGAAATCGGATCGAGCCAGAGCCTCGTTCTCGGCTTCGATCACGCGGAGCAGTTCGCCCGCCGCCTCTGCCCGTTCCATCGCCATCGGCGATCGGTTCATCGTCCTGTTCCTCCCTTGTCGATGCTTCCGTCCGTGGGCGCCGGCGTCCTCGCGGACAGCGCCTGCTCGATCATCGGTGCGAGGCCGAGTCCGCCGCGCGCCTCCATCGAGGTCGCGATCGCCCGGATCATGAAAGGCTGGAATTCCCGGGTCACCGCACCACCGCCGAAAGGCGGGTCCGCCTTGCCCATGGTGGCGAAGATCGGTTTCAGCAACTGGGCGATCGCCATCGCCTCGAATTTGCGCGCGGCAGCGGCATTATTGCCTGAACCGGCCACGGAATGAATCGTCCGCGGCAGGTTGCGCAGTGCGACCGCAGCCGGTTCGGCCGCGATCACTGTACGATCAGCCGGGCTTGCAGCGCTCCCGCGGCCTTGATCGCCTGGAGAATGCTGATCATGTCGTGCGGCGCCACGCCCAGGGCATTCAGCCCCGAGACAAGCTGGCGAAGGCTGATACTGCCCTGAAGAATGTCCATCTTCTTGCCTTTTCCCTTATCGACCGAAATTTTCGTCACCGCGCTCGCCACGGTGCGGCCGGACCCGAACGGATTCGGCTGGCTGACCACGGGCAGATTGGTCACCCGAACGGTCAGGTCGCCCTGGGCGATCGCCACCGTGCTGACCCGCACATCCGCACCCATAACGATCGTGCCGGTCGCCTCGTCCACCACCACGGTCGCCGGCGACGAGGGGACGACCCTCAGATCCTCGATATCGGCGAGATCCTGAACCACGTTGCGGCCCTTGAGATTCAGCGTGATGGTGCGAGGATCGTTCATCGTCGCGGTGCCGGGCCCCAGGCGCCCGTCGATCGCGTTGACGATCCGTTCGGCCGTGGTGAAATCGGGGTTGCGCAGTTCGAGCTTCGGATCGGTCTCGGAAGCGAGGCTGAAATTGACCGAACGCTCGACGATCGCGCCGTTGGTGATCCGCCCCACCGTCGGCACGCCCTGGGTGAACGAGGCATTGGCCCCGTGCGCCGCGATCGCGCCGGTCACCAGCGACCCCTGGGCCACGGCATAGACCTGCCCGTCCGCGCCGAGCAGCGGCGTCACCAGAAGCGTGCCGCCGGTCAGATCCTTGGCGTCGCCCATCGCCGACACCGTCACGTCGATCTGCTCTCCGCTATGGGAGAATGCCGGCAGATTGGCGGTGACCATCACGGCGGCGATATCCTTGGTCCGCAACTGCGCTTCCTGGTCCCTGGTATTCACGCCGAGCCGTTCGAGCATCCCGATCAGCGACTGGCGGGTAAAAATCGCGTTGTTGAGCGTGTCTCCCGTGCCGTTGAGGCCGACCACCAGCCCGTAACCGATCAACTGATTGGCACGGATGCCTTCGATATCGGTGATGTCCTTGATCCGCACCTGGGCGAAAGCCGGCGCGGTGCTCATCGCGAGCAGAACCAGAACCAGCCCGGACAAGACCAGGGCGGTCAGGCATCTCGCGATCCGGCTTCGATGACGGCAATCAATGTTCACGAATCCGGTTATCGCAGCAAATAATTAACAAATTCCCACTATTCAGGGCAGACGCACCGGCGATTTGTAAAATCCCTTCGTCCGCCGGTGCCGCATCGAAAGGAAACCGACGTGACCCGAATCCCCCCGCTCGACCGGCCCCGGCCCGCGGCAACGGCCGCGGCCGCGCCACACCCCGGCACCAGCGCCGGTTTCACCGTCACCGGCCCACGGCCGGAACCGGCGGGGGCGATGGCATTGACCGGCCTTGCCGGCCTGATCGCGGTTCAGGATGACGATTCGCCCGCGCGGCGAGACCGGAACGCCTGGCGCTCAGGCCGGCGAACGCTCGACGCTCTCGGTCAGATTCAGGCCGCCCTGCTCGGCGACGACCGGAATACCGCCCTTGCCGCGCTCGGCGACGCGGTCGGCCGGATGACCGACCCCGCCGATCCGGCGCTCGGCGCCATCACAGCGGCCATCAGGCTGCGCGCCCGGGTCGAACTGGCCCGGCGCGGGCGGATATGACGGGCTCATGAAAACCCGCCCTCCCGGGCTTGGCTGGCCTCGGGCGCGCCGCTATAAGCCGCGCAGCACGCGGCCTGCGGCACGCTCCGCACGGTCAGTCCGTTGGAGGAATTCGATTTTATGCTGATCACTCTTGCCCCGGATTATGAGCCGCGCGAGGATGAGGAGTTCATGAATCCGATGCAGGTCGAATATTTCCGGCAGCGCCTGCTGCATTGGCGGCACGACCTTCTGGTGGACGCAACCGGCACCCTGGCCAGCCTGTCCGAGGGCGGCATTCTCGAACCCGACATCACCGATCGCGCCAGTGTCGAAACCGATCGCGCGCTCGAACTGCGCACCCGCGACCGGGCGCGCAAGCTGATCGGCAAGATCGACCAGGCGCTCGCCCGCATCGAATCCGGCACCTACGGCTTCTGCGAGGAAACCGGCGAACCGATCGGGCTGAAACGGCTGATGGCCCGGCCGATCGCAACCCTGTCGATCGAGGCCCAGGAACGCCACGAACGCCAGGAACGCATCCAGCGCGACGACTGAGCACAGGCGGGTTACAGCCCCGCCATCGTCCTGAACTCCGCCTCGCCGAGCACCGCGACGCCCAGTGCCGCCGCCTTCGCGGCTTTCGATCCGGCATCGGCGCCGACCACCACGAAGTCGGTCTTCTTCGATACGCTTTCGGTCACTTTCGCGCCCAGGGCCTCGGCGCGCGCCTTGGCTTCCGGGCGCGTCATCGTCTCCAGCGTGCCGGTGAACACCACAGTCTTGCCGGCCAGCGCGCCGCCTTCGGCAACCGGCGCTTCCGCCTCGATCGCGAGTGGCGCGGTCAGCCGGTCGAGCAGGTCGCGGTTATGCGGTTCGGCGAAAAATCCCGCGAGTTCCTCGGCGATCGACGGGCCGATCCCGGAAATCGACCCCAGTTCGAGCCGCGCATCCGACCCGATCACCCCGGCCGCCTCCATCTGCCCGCGCCAGGTCGGATAAT
>DASVGZ010000147.1:0-5417 GCA_036379275.1 Acidiphilium sp.
GGCGGCCATGGCCTGTCGGGCACCGGGCCGAAAGCCGGCGGTCCGCTCTATCTGCGTCGCCTGCTTGCCGCGCGCCCGTCGAACAGCGGATTGCCGGAGGGGGCCGCGCCGCGCGCGGTGATGGAAGATCTCATCGGCTGGCTCGACCGTAACGGGTTCGACCCGGCCGACGCGAAACGGTACGCTGCAAGCTCACCGCTCAATGTTTCGATCGATTTTCCCGGCCCGGTCGGCGAACATAACTGGTATCGCCTGAAGCCGCGCGGACGTGTGCTGTGCCGTGCCGCGACCCGGGCGGGCTTGTTGCGCCAGATCGCCGCCGCGATCGCAACCGGCAATCGCGCGCTCGTCTGGTGCGTCGAATCCAGCGAAGGACTTGCCGACTTGCCCGTTTCGATCAAAAAACTGATTGTGCAGGTCGAAAACCCGCTCGATGCAGAGGCCGAGGTCGCCTTGTTCGAAGGCGATGGCGCTGCACTGCGCGCGTTCCAGACCGCACTCGCGGCAAGGCCGGGACCGGTGATCGCGGTCCATGCCATGCCGTCCGACGGTCTGTCGGACTGGGACTACCCGCTCGAATTCCTGCTTTCGGAACAGTCGCTGAGTATCAACACGGCGGCCGCGGGCGGTAATGCGAGCCTGATGACGATTGGTTAGTACACGAGACAACAAGGGAGACAGCTAATGTTTAAGAAGCTATTGATTGCGGGGGTATCGGCTGGGGCGTTGATGCTGGGTTCTGGCGGGGTATCGGCGATTGCGGCGCCGGGGCCGATTGTGTTCGGGGTTCAGGCGCCGATCACGGGTCCGTATGCGGATGAGGGTCAGGGGATCGAGAATGGCGTGAAGCTGCTTGCGGAGCAGCAGAACGCGAAGGGCGGGTTGCTGGGCCGGCAGATCGAGGTGAAGGTCTGCGACGACGAGGGCAAGGCGGCGCAGGCGGCGATCTGTGCGCGGCAACTGGTGGACGATCATGCGGTTGCGGTGATCGGGACGTATACCAGTGGCGCGGCGCTGGCGGCGGAGCCGATCTATGCGCGGGCCGGAGTGATCCAGACCTCGGACGGCACGTCGAACGAGCTGCTGAAGCGGGGCTATGCGACATGGTTCGGCAATGCGCCGACCAACAGCGCCGAGGCGAAGTTCACCGCGCACTACATGGTGGACGTGCGGCACTTCAAGTCGATCGCGGTGCTGACCGACCATTCGAGCTTCGCGACCGGGCTTGCGGATTCGGTTGAGAAGGACATCAAGGCGGCGCACGGCCACATCGTCGACAAGGCGTTCATCAATGCGGGATCGCAGAATTTCACGCCGGTGCTGACCAAGCTGAAGTCGATGCATCCGGATGCGGTGTATTTCTCGGGCTATTATTCTGACGGCGGGCTGATCCGCGCGCAGATGGTGCAGCTCGGGATGAAGGCGGTGTTCGTGGGCGGCGATGCGAACCAGAATGTTGCGTTCGGCAAGATCGCGGGGACTGCCGCGCAGGGCGCGATCATCATCAACGTGCCGGCGCCGCAGGATCTGCCGTATCCGGCAGCCAAGGAGTTCCTTGCCGCGTATCAGGCGAAGTATCACGTTGCGCCGCCGTCGATCTACACCTTCACCAACGCGGACGGAATGCGCGCGGTGATGCAGGCGATCGAGACGACGAAGAGCCTGAAGCCGGCGAAGCTGGAACACTACCTGCACCACATGAAGAACTTCCAGGGCCTGACCGGCAACTTCACCTGGAACGAGCATGGCAAGCGGGTGGGCAGCCCGTTCACCGCGTTCGAGGTTCAGGCGGACGGCAGCTACAAGATCGTCTATCCGGCGCCGAGCGCGGGCTGACGGTCTGACGTCGGGGAGGACGCCATGGGCACATTCATCCAGCAGGTCATCAACGGGCTGACGGTGGGCAGCATCTACGCGCTGATCGCTCTTGGCTACACGATGGTGTACGGGGTGATGCGGCTGATCAACTTTGCCCATGGCGACCTCTGCATTCTGGGCGCGTTTGTCGGGCTGACGATGCTGAGCGGGGCGATCGGCGGCGGGCATCCGGGCCCGGCGCTGGTGTTTCTGGCATTCGTCGCGTCGATCGTGGTGATTTCCGGGGCGGGGATCGCGCTGGAGCTGATCGCCTACCGGCCGCTGCGCAAGGCGGACAAGCTGGCGGCGGTGGTTTCGGCGCTGGGCGCGTCGATGCTGATCGAGAACGGGATCATGCTGGTCTGGGGGCCTGAGGTTCAGGTGTTTCCGGCGGGACTTCTGCCGGCGACGACGTGGCATTTCGCGGGGGCGTCGATCAGCTTCGTCGAGGTGGTGATCGTTCTGGCCTCGGTGGTTCTGATGGCGGCGCTGTATCTGTTCGTCAATCATACCCGGTTCGGCACGGCGATCCGGGCGGCGGCGATCGATCAGGACGCGGCGCGGCTGATGGGGATCAACGTGAACCGGGTGATCGGCAGCGTGTTCATCATCGGCCCGGCGCTGGGCGCGGTGGGCGGGCTGTTCATCGGCCTCTATTACCGCGAGGCCTATTTCACGATGGGCTGGACCTACGGGCTGTATGCCTTCATCGCGGCGATCCTGGGCGGGATCGGCAATATTCCGGGGGCGATGATCGGCGGGCTCCTGCTCGGGTTGTTCAACGCATTTGCCGCCGGCTACATCTCGAGTTCGTGGCAGGACGCGATCACCTTCGCCCTTCTGATCGGCATTCTGCTGGTGCGGCCTTCGGGGATCCTCGGCGAACGGGTGGCGGAGAAGGTCTGATGGGCAAGCTGAGCAAGGCGACCGCGATCGGCGCCGTCCTGTGGGTTCTCTGCCTTGCCCTGCCGGCGTTTCTGAGCAGCGCGTGGGTGTCGATCGCGGCGATTTTCGCGATCTATGCGATCGTCGCGCTGTCGCAGGACGTGGTTCTGGGCCGGGCCGGCATGTATGACATGGGCCATGCGGTGTATTTCGGGATCGGCGCCTATGCGACCGGCATCCTGAATGTCGAATTCGGCTGGCCGATCCTCGCGACATTACCGGTTGCGATCGTCGCGGCGGCGATCGTGGGGGCGGTGTTCGCGGCGCCGATCATCCGGCTGCGCGGCGACTATCTTCTGGTCGCGACGATCGGGCTGAACGCGATTTTCGTTCTGGCGATGCAGAACAACCTGGCCGGGATCACCGGCGGGTCGGACGGCATCCCCGGGCTCGGCGTGCCGTCGCTGTTCGGGTTGCAGATCGAGAGCCAGAACGGGCTGTTCTGGTTCGACTGGGTGTTTCTCGGCCTCGTGCTTCTTCTGATGCGCAATCTCGACCGTTGCGAACTGGGCCGCGCGCTGCACTATCTGAAGCAGGACGAACTGGCTTCGGGCACGCTCGGGGTGGATGCGCGCAAGACCAAGATCATCGCCTTCGCCCTGGGGGCGGCGCTGGCCGGGCTGGCCGGCACGCTGTTCGCGGTGCAGATTTCGACGGTGAGCCCGTCTTCCTTCGTGTTCACCGAATCGGTGACGCTGTTCGCGATCGTGATCGTCGGCGGGCAGGGCTCGATCTCGGGGGTTCTGCTCGGTACCGTCCTGATGTTCGTCGTGCCGCAGATTTTCCGCGGCTTTGCCGATTACCGGTATTTCGTGTTCGGCATCGCGATGGTCGCGGTGATGGTGCTGCGCCCGCAGGGGCTGTGGCCACGCGCCAGATTGCGGGCGAAGGCGGGTGCGCGCGTGAGTGCGGGTGCGGGAGTGAGCCGATGAGCGCGCTTCTCGAACTTGCCGGCATCGGCATCAGCTTCGGCGGATTGCGCGCGGTCGACGACCTGAATTTTTCGGTGGGTGAGGGGCAGGTCGTCGCGCTGATCGGCCCGAACGGCGCGGGCAAGACCACGGTGTTCAACATGATCACCGGCGTCTACAAGCCGGGCAACGGCAAAATCCTCTGGCGCGGCAAGGACATCACCGGGCTTGCGCCGCACCGGATCGCGCGGCTCGGCATCATGCGCACCTTCCAGACCATTCGGCTGTTCTCCGGGATGTCGGTGTTCGAGAATGTCCGCGCCGGCTGCCATCTGCGCACCCGCCAGCAATGGTGGCAGGGGCTGGCCAGCACCCCGGCGCAGCGCCGCGAGGAAGCCCAGATCGCCGACCGCACCTCGGACATTCTCAAACGGCTCGATCTCGATGCGGTCGCCGACGAGGTCGCGGTCTCGCTGCCCTACGGCGTGCAGCGGCGGGTCGAGCTGGCACGCACCCTGATCGCCGATCCCGGCCTGATGATCCTCGACGAGCCGGCCGCCGGGCTGAACGACAAGGAATCCGAGACGCTGAACCAGACCATTTTCGGCATCCGCGATTCCGGCATTACCGTGCTCCTGGTCGAGCACGACATGAACGTGGTGATGAACGTGGCCGACAACATCGTGGTGATCAATTTCGGACGGAAGATCGCCGAGGGCGATGCCGGGGCGATCCGCAACGACCCGCAGGTGATCGAGGCCTATCTCGGCCGTGAGGACGAGGACGAGGAGGTCGCGGCATGAGCCTGCTCGATATCGCCGACCTGCGCGTCAACTACGGTGAGATCGAGGCCCTGAAAGGGGTTTCGCTTGCGGTCGAGCAGGGCGAGATCGTCGCCATTCTGGGCGCCAACGGCGCGGGCAAGACCACGCTGATGCGCACCATCTCCGGCCTGCTCGCGCCGCGCGGCGGGACGATCCGGTTCGATGGCGACGACATCGCGAAACTCGGCGCCGACCGTGTGGTTCGCCGCGGCATCGCCCAGTCGCCGGAAGGACGGCGCGTGTTCGGCACCCTGACCGTGCTGGAAAACCTCAAGCTCGGCGGCTTCACCCGTCCGCGCGGCGAGATATCCGGCAGTCTGGAGTTCGTCCTCGCCCTGTTCCCCCGCCTCGCCGAGCGCAGTTCCCAGCTGACCGGAACCCTCTCCGGCGGCGAGCAGCAGATGGTTGCGATCGGCCGCGCCCTGATGGCCAAACCCCGGCTTCTCCTGCTCGACGAACCCAGCCTCGGCCTCGCGCCCATCATCGTCCAGGCCATCTTCCGCAGTCTGCGCGATATCGCCAATACCGGCGTCACCATCCTCCTCGTCGAGCAGAATGCCCGCATGGCCCTCAAACTCGCCGATCGCGGCTACGTTCTCGAAGTCGGCCGCATCGTCCTCGCCGATAACGCCCGCGCACTCCTCGCCTCACCCGAAATCCACGCCGCTTACCTCGGTTCAGGACACTGAAGGCTGTTGGCTACCACTGGCGGCGCGAGGTGGCCTGCTGTTATTGTCGAACCCGGTCGTGGCGTGAAGAAGGAAATTCGTAATGAAACTGGTCGGAATGCTCGATTCGCCCTGGGTTCGGCGAACCGCGATTTCGCTGAAACTGCTCGGTATTTCGTTCGAGCATGATCCTGTGTCGGTTTTTCGCGCGT
>DASVGZ010000148.1:0-2733 GCA_036379275.1 Acidiphilium sp.
GGTGCAAGGGTTTGCCGCGACGGAGAGCGATGCGGCGCATCAGCCATCGGCGGCCGATATCGCGGCGGTGCGCGCCTTCCGGCTGACTCCCGGGTTTCTCGGCAAATGGCTGGCGCTGGCGAAAGACCCGAAAATGCCTCCGCCGGGCATCGTTCTGGGCAAGCTGAAGGACGGCGAATCCGTCGCGGCCGCCAGCGCGCAGCTCGATGCGTGGCCGGCGGTGCATCGGGAGCTTGGGCGGCAGGGGCTGTCCAGCCATGACTATCTGGTCGGCACCGTCGCCCTGTTCGCCGCCGGGTTCAAGCTTGCCGAGATCGAGCATCCCGACCTGATGAAAAAAAACGGGATGCAGTCGAGCGGCCCGGATGTCGCGACGCCGGCGAATGTTGCGTTCATGCGGGCGCACAAGGCCGAGATCGAGACCGCGATGCGCGCTGGTGCGGCGGCCCATGGGGAGACGATTCCGAAGCCGGCGCCGCAGCAGTAACGGCAGGTTCGGGTCAGGCGGCCTCGTACTGGCGCAGCCCGGCCCGGAGCGAGCGGCGGGAGGTGGCGAGATGGGCGGCGAGAGCCCGCCGCGCCACTTCCATGCGGCCGGCGAGCAGGGCGTTCAGTACCGCGAGATGCTCGGTGATCGCGACCTCGACGCGTTCGGCCTCGTGCAGCTTGTCCCACTGGTAATGGTAGTGGAACAGGAAGGACACGATGTCGAAAAAATCATGGGCGAAGCGGTTTTTCAGCCGCCCGATGATCCAGAGATGGAAATCCCGGTCGAGCGCCGGGAAGTCGGCGCAGCGTTCGGCGAGCGCGGTTTCGATTTCGAGGTGACGTTCGATCAGCGCCGAGATCTCGGCGCGGAAGGCCGGATCGGCCGGGCGGACGATGCGCGCGAGCGCGGCCATTTCGATCAGCTCGCGCATGTCGGCGACCTCGGTGGCGAAGCCGGCATGGAATTCACGCAAAATCCAGCCGCCGCGCGGCTGCTTCGCGATCAGCCCGAACCGGGAGAAGCCGATCAGGAATTCCCGCACCGAGACGGTGCTGGCATTGCTCTCGCGCGCGAGTTCAGCCTCGGAAAAGGCGTGACCGGGGCGCCAGTCGCCCATCAGGACGCGTTGCATGAATTCCCGCTCGATCAGTTCCTGCGGGCCGTCGGTTTCGGTTTCGGCGAAATAGTCGCCCGGTCGCGGTTTGCGCAGAAGGGTGAAGCCGGCGGTGCCGCGCTCCAGGATGCCGGCGGCGACGAAACGGTCGAGCGCGCTGCGGATGGTGGTGCGGCTGACATCGAACTGGCGGGCGAGTGCGCTGTCCGAGGTGAGCAGCGGGCCGTCCAGCCCGGCGAGATGATCGAGCAGGGCGTTGCTCGTGCGCTTGAGCAGGGTGTTCGGCTTGGCCATGATTCAGGTGGCGCCGGAGGATTGGCGAGGATGGGGCAGGGTGCTCATGGCGCTCTCCGTTTTTTATGGGTCCTTTGCGGACGGTTTTTATTTAATCGGTCCCGTCTTCCGGGGCCAGTGCGAACCGGTTACGAAATTTTCCACAATCGAAAGATCACTAAATCGTGATATTTCCGCGCGGCTTGCCGGGGCGGCGTGCAGACCCTACCAGAGCAGGGATGACGCTGGAGCAGTTGCGGATTTTCGTCGCGGTGGCCGAGCGCGAGCACATGACCCGCGCGGCCGAGGCGCTCGACCTTACCCAATCGGCCGCGTCCGGCGCGATCGCGGCGCTGGAGCGGGAATTCGCGACGAAGCTGTTTCACCGGGTCGGGCGCGGGATCGCGCTGACCGAGGCCGGGGCGGTGTTTCTCGACGAGGCGCGGGCGGTGCTGCGGCGCGGAGAGGCGGCGGCGGCGGCGATGCGCGAACTCTCCGGGCTCGCGCGCGGGCGGCTGGCGATCAAGGCGAGCCAGACCATCGCCAATCATTTCCTGCCGCTGCATCTGGTCGCGTTCCACCGGGCCTATCCGGGGATCGGGCTTGCGGTGTCGGTCGGCAATTCGGCGCAGGTAGCACAGGCGATCATCGACGGGTCGGCGGAACTCGGCTTTGTGGAGGGGCCGGGCGAGAGTTTGAACAATCCGCTGATCGCCGCCGAACTGATCGCGCAGGACCGGCTGGTTCTGGTGGTCGCCGCCGGGCACGCATGGGCGGGGCGGAGCGATCTCGCGGCCGGGGAGCTTGCCGCCGGGCGCTGGGTGCTGCGCGAGGACGGCTCGGGCACCCGCGCGGTGTTCATCGATGCGCTTGCCGCCCTCGGCGTGCCTTATGCGCAGCTCGACATCGCGATCGAGCTGCCGTCGAACGAGGCGGTGCTGGCGGCGGTGATCGGCGGGGCAGGGGCGAGCGTTCTGTCGGAAAGCGTGTGCGCGGACAGCATCGCCTCCGGGCGGCTCGCCTGTGTCGATCTGCCGGTGCAGAGCCGGCCCTATTATGCGGTGCAGCACGTCGATCGCTATCGCTCGCGCGCGGTGGCGGCCCTGCTCGCGATGCTGCGGGCGGCGGGACCATGAAGGCGATTCATTCGATCGATCTGGCCATGCAACGTATTGCGCATGACAACGAACGATGCAAACATTGTGTATGGACGCACATGCCGGTTCCCAGAATGGTCCAAAAACAGGACGTTCCATCCAGGAATTCTGGATCGATTTTTTGCTGGAAGAAGAATTTTACGTAGACCCGGATTTTGCATCCCGTTTTTTAGATGCGTGCGGTCTGGATTCCGGTTCGT
>DASVGZ010000149.1:0-6783 GCA_036379275.1 Acidiphilium sp.
AGCAGCCGTCGCATACCGGCTCGCTGATCGTCACCCTGTTCGGCGACGCGATCCTGCCGCGCGGCGGTTCGGTCGCCCTCGCGACCATCATCGACCTCTGCGCGGCGATGGGAATCGGCTCGGGCGTGGTGCGCACGGCGGTCTCGCGTCTCGCCGCCGATGGCTGGCTGGTCGCGTCGCGCCGGAGCCGCGCCAGTTTCTACCGGATCGGTCCCGCCCGCAGCGGCGAGTTCGTCCGGGCGGCGCGGCATATTTTCGGCCCCGCGCGCCGGCAGGGCGTCGGCCGGCTCAGCATCGTCCTGTCCGAACCCGGAGAGGCGCGTGAAGCTGCCCGCGAGCGGCTCGGAAAGCTCGGCTTCGTCGCGTGGCAGGGAGTGATGCTCGCCCCCGAACGGCCACTGCCGCCATCGCTCGCGTCGAGTGTGACGGCGCTGACCGGCGTAGCTGAACCCGAAGCCATGAAGCGCCTTGCCGCGAAAGCCTGGCGGCTGGATGTTCTCGGTGAACGCTATGACGGCTTCATCGGAGCCTTCCAGCCGCTGGTCCGGCAAATGTCGCGGCTCGACGCCCCGATCGATGCTCCCATCGACGCCATGATCGCGCGCACCCTGCTGATCCACGATTACCGGCGCATCGTTCTGCGCGACCCGCGCCTGCCCGGTGCGTTCCTTCAGGATTCCTGGCCGGGTCACGCGGCACGCCGACTCTGCGCCACCCTCTATGCCGGTCTGCTGGCCCCGTCCGAGGCCTGGCTCGACCGCAACGCCCGCACCGAGCAGGGCGGCCTGCCGCCGTCCGACGCCTCGCCGGGGATACGTTTTTCCGACCGGTAGGGCGCGTGCGACATCGGGGTGAAGCGGGCGCTTGTGGGCATGGTGTTATTCACGATATGGTGATCGATAACATCATCTCCACGGCGTCCTGCCATCGAACCCGAACGAACTGCCAGACAGTTCAGAAGAGAAATCCGGAATGCTCATGACTCGCACCCGAGCCGGCGCGCTGGCGGTTTTTGCTCTCACGGCGGCATCGGTTCTTGCCGGCTGTGCTGCAATGGGGCCAAGCCCCATCGAGCAGGCGGCCAAAACCATGGTCGGTCAGCCCGTCGATGTTGCCTTTCGATCCTTCGGCCCGCCCAGTGTCAGCAACCCGCCAAGCCAGATCTTTCAGTCCGGAGGGACATATTTCTGGAACGACACATCGATCGCGGTCGACCCCAACCTGAGCTTCATCCAGACCGGGAGCCAGTATGCCGGCAGTCATATCGCCGGGATGACACCGGGTGGGAACGGCGTCGCCGCCATGCCGATGTATCAGGACGACTACCAGCCCACCGGCTATTACGGGCATCAGACCGCCCTGAAATATCTGTGCTCGATCATCGTCAATACCGACACAAGGAACGTCATCACGAAGGCGACCGTGATCGGCTGCTCGAACCGCAGTGACGGGCTCTGATCCGGCTTCTGGACATCCGGGCCGGGGTTGGCAGGGGAGGCGATCCGTCAGGGACGCGGCAGGGTTCCGCGCAGGAACAGGCAGATCGCGCGGCGGAGGCGTGCCTCGATCTCGGCCCCGGCCGGTTCGGTGCCGATGCCGAGCAGCATCTGCAAATGAATCTTGCCGATCGCCATGCCGTAGAGCATCTGCGCCGCTTCTTCCGGGTCGCGGATATCGAGCGTTCCGGCCGCCGCGCATTCGGCGAGATAGCCGCGGAGCACATCCTTGCACGGCTTGGCCCATTCACGGTCGAGCAGGTGCGACAGAGTGCGGCCATGGATGTATTCGGCCATGATCAGGCGGAGCAGCGAAACCGATGACTGGCCCAGCACATGGCGCGCCCAGCGGACCAGCACGTCGAACAGAACTTCCTTCGGTGCCCGTCCCTCGGTCTCGACCGAAAAATCGAACGGTTCGCTGTGCCGTGCGAGAAGGGCTGCGAACAGTTCCTCCTTCGACTGTACCATCTGGTAGAGCGTGCGTTTCGACATCCCCGCCGCACCGGCGACATCGTCCATCGTCGCCGCATGGTAACCGCGTTGACAGAAGATCGTCTCTGCCGCCTTGATCAGGGTGCAATGCCGCGACTCGGCGAGGGTCATACCCTCGCGGAGGGGGCGGTGTCCCGGTCCCGGCTTGCAGCGCGGCCGGCCCGGCGGAATAATCGTATCGAAATCAGCCATATTCGGACAATCATATGTTAAACCCGAAATCGCAGAGATTTCCGCCGATTTCAAGCGCAAATCCCCCTCTTGACGCGGATTGTGAAAACTCGATAGTTTCCGCGCTCCACCTGAGGAGGCTTCAGCGCGTTGCCACCCGGCCCATCCCGACCGGCACTGCCGGGTTTCGCAAGCGTAAAAAAGCATCGAACGAGATGATGATCCATAAAAAATCACGGCTTCGCCGGCCTGCCCGGTCGGCTGGGCTCGCCTGTGCCGCCCTTCTGGGCGGTTGCGCGGTCGGTCCCAATTTCCACCAGCCCAAGGCGCCCGCGGTTTCCTCCTACACGGAGAAAACCTTGCCGGCGCATACGGTTTCCTCAACCGGCGTCGGCGGTGCATCCCAGGCACTGGCGCTTGGCAAGACAATCGACGGCGAATGGTGGACTCTGTTCCATTCGGAACAGATCAACCGGCTCACGCGCACCGCACTCGCCAACAACCCGAGCCTGACCGCGGCGCAGAATGCCCTGCTCGCCGCGAAGGACACGGTGCGCGCCCAGGAAGGCGGTTTCTTTCCCTCTCTCAGCGGCGGTTTTCAGGCGGAGCGGCAGCGCAACCCGTTCTCCTCGCCGGGCGCCGCCAAGGGCGGCTCCGCGGCGATCGCACCCTTCTCGCTGCTGAACGCGAGCGTTTCGGTCACCTACGCGCCCGATATTTTCGGCGGCACGCGTCGGCAGGTCGAAAGCCTGCGCGCCCAGGCGCAGCAGCAGCGTTTCGCGCTGGAAGCCACCTATCTCTCGCTGACCGCGAACATCGTCACCGCCGCGATCACCGATGCCTCGCTGAAGGCGCAGATCGCCGCCACCAACCAGATCATCGCCGCGGAGCAGCATGAACTGGACATCCTGCACCGGCAGGTGGCGCTCGGCGGGGTTCCGGCGGTGGACGCGCTGACCCAGGAAGCCCAACTCGCGCAGACCCGCGCGACCCTGCCGCCATTGCAAAGCCGGCTCGCCCAGGAGCGTAATCAGCTCGCCGCCTATGAAGGCATCATGCCGGGCCAGTTCCACGATCCCGATCTCGACCTTGCCGACATCACCTTGCCGAAAACCCTGCCGGTCAGCCTGCCTTCCGAGCTGGTCCGCCAGCGCCCGGACATCCGCGCGGCGGCGGCCGTTCTGCACCAGGATACCGCGCTGGTCGGCGTCGCGACCGCGAACATGCTGCCGCAGATCACCCTGTCCGCCTCGGTCGGGCACGACGCCCTGACCGCGGCGACCCTGTTCACCCCGCAGACGTTGATCTGGAGCCTGGTGGCCGGGGTGACCCAGCCGCTTTTCGAGGGTGGCACGCTGCTCTATAAACGCCGGGCCGCGGTTGCGACGATGCGGGAAGCGGCAGCGAATTATCAGAACACCGTCGTGCTTGCGTTCCAGAATGTGTCGGATGCGCTGCTCGCCCTGCAATACGATGCCACCGCCCTTGCCGCCGATACGGCGGCCGAAACCTCGGCCAGGGCAAGTCTCGCCGTGGTCGAGAACCAGTATCATCTCGGCGGCGTTTCCTACACCGCGGTTCTGACCGCCGAACAGACCTACCAGACCGCCGTGATCGCCCGGATCAAGGCGAGTGCGCAGCGTTATGCCGATACCGCGGCCCTGTTCCAGGCGCTCGGCGGCGGCTGGTGGAATCGCCAGGATATCGCGCACGACGTACGAACCTGCTGTGGAGTTTTGCCATGACGGCACAAGTTAAGGACGATCTCGACGTGAACCGGAACAAGGTGAAGCGCCCCTCGATGGCCAAGCGTCTGATCATCATGCTGATCCTCGTCGCCGTCGTTCTGTTCCTGATCTTCGGATTCGGCGCGTTCCGCAACATCATGATCGGCAAGTTTCTCGCAACCCTGAAGAACCCGCCGCAGACGGTCGCGACCATGATAGCGAAGACGACCTCGTTCCAGCCCGCGCTCAAGGCGACCGACAGCCTGATCGCCGAGCAGGGCGCGGATATTTCCGCCGAGGTCGGCGGCATCGTCGACACGATCGATTTCCACTCAGGTCAGGATGTGACGAAGGGCCAGCTTCTTCTCACCCTGCGGCCGAACAACGACGACGCCCTGCTTGCCCAGGACAAGGCGGCGGCGGATCTCGCCCGCGTCACCTACCAGCGCGATCAGGCCCAGTATCGCGCACAGGCGGTCAGTATGCAGACCGTGGATACCGACAGAGCCAATCTCGCCAAGGCCGAAGCCCAGGTGAAAGGTCAGCAGGCGCTGATGGCCGAAAAACAGGTCCGCGCGCCGTTCTCCGGGCGGATTGGCATCCGGCAGGTCGATCTCGGGCAATATCTGCCCGCCGGCACCGCGATCGCCTCGCTGCAACAGCTCGACCCGATCGACATCGACTTCTATCTGCCCCAGTCCGACCTGCGGACGATCCGGGAGGGGATGCCGGTGAACATTTTTGTCGACGCCTTCGGCGATACCGGGTTCCCGGGCAAGATCATCGCGGTCAACTCGGCGGTCAGTACCGCGACACGGATGATCCAGGTGCGCGCGCGGCTCGCCAACCCGCATGAGGAACTGCGCCCCGGCATGTTCGCCCGTGTCACCATCGATGTCGGCACGCCAAAGAGTTTCGTCACTCTGCCGCAGACCGCGATCGCCTATAATCCTTACGGCGACACGGTGTTCATCGCTGCCCCGGACAAGGAGAATGAGACCGGATCGGACAAATCCGGCGCCGAGGCAAAGAGCACCGGACACAAGCCGTCGCTTCACGCCCGGCAGGTTTTCGTCACTCTCGGCGAGACGCGCGGCGATCAGGTCGCCATTGTGAAGGGCGTTTCTCCGGGCGAGCAGGTTGTCGTCGCCGGCCAGATGAAACTCAGGAACGGCACGCCGGTCGAAATCAACAATTCGATCCTGCCGCCGAATAATTCGAATCCGGCTGTCCCGAATTACTGAACGGTACCATGAAGAATTTCACAACCACGTTTATCAGGCGGCCGGTCTGGGCGATCGTCGTCAGCCTGGTCATCCTGGTGCTCGGCCTGAAGGCCCTCGGCGCGCTGCCGGTGCTCGAATATCCGAGAACCGAGAACGCGACGATCACCATCACAACGACCTATCCCGGCGCCGATCCGAACACGATCGCCGGGTTCGTCACCACGCCGATCGAAAACGCCGTCGCCCAAGTCAACGGCATCGACTACATGACCTCGGCGAGCCAGGCCAGCACAAGCACGATCACCATCTATCTCGTGCTGAACTACAACCCGGATCAGGCGCTGACCGAAATTCAGGCCAAGATCCAGTCGGTGCTGAACCAGTTGCCCGCCGGAACCCAGCAGCCCCAGCTTGATCTCAAGGTCGGCCAGCAGCTCGACGCGATGTATATCGGCTTCAAGAGCAACGTTCTGTCGCCCAACCAGATCACCGACTATCTGTCGCGCGTGGTGCAGCCGCAGTTGCAATCGGTTCACGGCGTGCAGACGGCGGAAATTCTCGGCGCCCAGAATTTCGCGATGCGCATCTGGCTGGAGCCGCAGAAACTCGCCGCCTACGGAATGTCGGCGAATGATGTCTATAACGCTCTTGCCCACAACAACTTCATCAGCGCCCTCGGCAACACCAAGGGCGTGATGACCCAGACCTCGCTGACCGCCTCGACCAGCCTGCACAGCGCGGCGGAGTTCAGCAACCTGATCCTGAAACAGTCGGGAGGTGCGATCGTCCGGCTCGGCGATGTCGCGAAGGTCACGCTCGGCTCGGACACCTACGACACCCAGGTCGCGTTCGACGGCAAGCCCGGCGTCTATATCGGCATCCAGGTGGCTCCGGGTGCCAACCTGATTTCGGTCATCGACGGAATCGAGAAGAAATTTCCCGATATCCAGTCCCAGCTTCCGGCCGGACTGGTCGGCAAGATCGTCTATAACTCGGCAAGCTTCGTCAACGCGTCGATCCACGAGGTGATCAGCACGCTGGTCGAGGCGATTCTCATCGTCATTCTGGTCATCTTCGCCTTCCTCGGCTCGCCGCGCTCGGTGGTGATCCCGGTGGTCGCGATCCCGCTGTCGCTGATCGGCTCCTTTGCGGTGATGCTGATGCTTGGCTTTAGCATCAACCTGCTCACCCTGCTCGCGCTGGTTCTGGCGATCGGGCTTGTGGTGGACGACGCCATCATCATCGTGGAAAACGTCAATCGCCATCTCGACAACGGCGAACCGAAAATGCAGGCCGCGATCAACGCGGCGGGCGAACTCGCCAGCCCGATCATCGCGATGGCGGTGGTGCTCGCCGCCGTCTATGTGCCGATCGGCTTTCAGTCCGGCCTGACCGGTGCGCTGTTCACCGAGTTTGCGTTCACCCTTGTCGCCACGGTGGTGATCTCGGCGATTCTCGCACTCACCCTGTCGCCGATGATGTCCTCGCGGGTGCTGCACTATATTCCGCGCGACTCGACGACACTGGAAGGCAGGATCGTACATTTCATCGAACGCCGGTTCGATCAGGTTCACCGGACCTACATGCGGATCCTGCGCGGCAGCCTTGCCACCATCCCGGTCACGCTGATTTTCGGCGCGATCGTGCTCGGCAGCATCTACTTCCTCG
>DASVGZ010000150.1:0-2355 GCA_036379275.1 Acidiphilium sp.
GGGGATCGTCGTGACCGTCGTTCTGGTGATCGTTCTGATCGTGATCGGGGTGCTGATCCATCGCTATGGCGACAGATTCGAGCGGATGGCCGCGGCGAGGGCGCGGCGGCGCGGGATGCGATGAGCGACCGGTTGGCGATCGTCGGGTTCGGCTATGCCGGAGCGGCGATTGCCACCGCCGTGCTTGAGGCCGGGTTGGCAGTGACGGCGACGACGCGTGATCCGGCGGCGAAGCGAGCGCCGGATGGCGTCGAACTGGTTGGGTTCGATGAGGCCGGCAAGGCGATCCGCGAGGCGACGCATCTGCTGGTGACGGCGCCACCGGGCGAGGCCGGCGATCCGGTTCTGGCGCGGTATCGGTCGGCGATCGGTGCCGCGGGCCGGCTGCGCTGGATCGGTTACTGTTCGACCACGGGAGTCTATGGCGACCGTCAGGGCGGCACGGTGGATGAGGACGACGCGGTTGCGCCCGGTTCGGAACGGACCCGGCGGCGGGTATCGGCGGAACAGGATTGGGCGTCGTTCGGCGGTCGCCTCGCGGTCGATATTATCCGGCTGGCCGGACTCTACGGGCCGGGGCGGTCGGCATTCGACGATCTCCGCGCCGGCACCGCGCGGCGGATCGACAGGCCGGGGCACCGGTTCAGCCGGATTCACGTGGCGGATATCGGCCTTGGGGTTGTGGCGGCGATGGGGACGGCGACCGGCGGCGTCCGGGTGCTCAATTTCGCCGATGACGAGCCGGCACCGAGTGCCGATGTGATCGCTTTCGCCGCTGCCTTGCTCGGGATCGCGCCGCCGCCGGCGGTTTCGTTCGCGGAGGCGGAAAAGGCCATGTCGCCGATGGCGCTGTCGTTCTGGCGGGAGAACCGGGTTGTGCTGAACCGCAAGACAAAGGCCGCGCTCGGGATATCCTGGCGATATCCGGGCTATCGCGAGGGTCTGGCAGCGATTCTGGCGGAGGAAGCTAAGTCTTTGCCTTGATTTCATGGGCGATGGTGCCGTGGTTGAGTAAGGCGACCAGAGCGACACCGCCGATGACGTTGCCGATGAGAGTGGGAGCCAGAAAACCGGACAAATAGTGTACGAAATTGGCATGGCCGGTGAGCACGGCATAGGCGGCTTCCGCCGAGCCGGCGATGATGTGGGAGAGCTTCCCGAGCGCGACGATATAGGTGATCAGCAATACGGTGAGCAGCCGCGCGGAGCGTGCGCTCGGCAGGATCCACACCATCAGGGCGATCAGCCAGCCGGCGAAAATCGATTTCAGAACGGTGGCAGCAAAATTCGTCTGAATCGCGGCATTTCCCAGATCGGTCAGGGAGGCGCCGACCGCCGGAGTAAAAACCTCGCGAGGCAGCAGAAGTGTGGCAAAACACCAGGTGCCGAGCAGGTTGGCGGCAAGAACGATACTCCAGAGCCGGGCGACGGAACGGCTGGATTCGGCATCGCGTCGGGTGAGCAGAGGCAGAATGGCGGTGAGTGTGCTTTCGGTGAAGAGTTGCTGACGCCCGAGAACCACGATGATGAACCCGATGCTGTAGCCGAGACTGGCGATGAGATGACGCCAGGGCGTTGCCGGCAGTCCGGCGCGAAGCAGTGCCTCGGTCAGGAATGAAAACCCCATCGACAGTCCCGCTGCAAAGCCCGACAGGGCAAGGGCGCCGTTGGTGCGGACGAGTTCGGCCTCGCCCTCCTCGCGGACAATTTCGTGGATGATAAGGGGACGCAGGCCGGAATGCTGCGCCGCGCGGACCTGCTCGCTTTCGTCGAGATGCGGCGAGGCCGCGCCGGCGGCACGGTCGAATCTGGCCGAAAGCGGGTTTTCAGGAACCGGCACGGGATCGAAGCCACATCGTCGGGGTGGGGCGCATCACGGAGACATGATGAGCCGTCAGCGATGCGGCAAGGGCGTCGGCTTCCGGTTATGTGGCGGGGACGGCGCCAGACCAGTCGAACCGGCCTTGCCGGCCGGTGATTTCTGCTTTTGAGTGCGCTTCATGGTCGAGCAGCCATGCTTTGCGTTCGATTCCGCCGCCGTAGCCGGTGAGACGACCATCGGCGCCGATCACCCGGTGGCAGGGGACGACGATGGAGATCGGGTTTGCACCGTTGGCGAGACCGACGGCGCGGCTTGCCTTGGGGACGCCGAGACGGGCGGCGAGTTCGCCGTAGCTGGTCGTGGTGCCGGGCGGGATGGTGCGCAGGGCCGTCCAGACGCGGTGCTGGAAACCGGTGCCGGCGGCGCGTACCGTGATCGTGTCGACGGCGGCGAGATCGCCGGCGAAATAGGCATTCAGCCGATCGCGAACGCCGCAGCGACCGGGTATTAATTCGTGGTCGGGATAATGGCGT
>DASVGZ010000151.1:0-3721 GCA_036379275.1 Acidiphilium sp.
GGTCGCCGTCGCGTGGGCTTCGTGCCCGAGCCGGGCATTGTGCAGCGATGCGCCGAACGCCTGGGCGCAATCGTCCAGCGTGAACAGCCCGTGCCGCTCGGCGATCGCGCGCAGCGCGGGCCATGGCGCGGGCTGGCCGAACAGGTCGACGCCGATGATCGCCCGAGGCCGTAGTTTGCCGGCGCGCGCGACTTCGTGGATCCGCGCCTCCAGATGCGCCGGGTCGATCTGGAAGGTCGCCGGGTCGATATCGACGAAAACCGGGGTTGCACCCAGCAGGAGCGGCACCTCGGCGGTTGCTGTGTAGGTGAAACCCGGCAGGAACACGGCGTCGCCCGGTCCGATTCCTTCGGCCATCAGGGCGATCTGCAGCGCGTCGGTTCCCGAACTGACGCTGACGCAATGGGCGGCGCCGCAGAATTCGGCGAGCCGCGTCTCCAGCTCGACGACTTCGGGGCCGAGAATGAACTGGCCGTGTGCGAGCACCGCATCGATCCGGTTGCGCAGCGCCGGCCCAAGCCGCGCCTGCTGCGCCTTGAGATCGAGGAAAGGGATGGGAGCCGGTGAATGATCCATGGTCTTCCTCTAGCCTGTCGGTCCGGTCGCGGCGAGAGGGGGCGGGCTGCGGAATTCCGGAACCAGACGCGCGAGAGCCGCCAGTGCGGCCGGAGCCTCGCCCCGCTCGGCATGGAGCTGGATCTCGTCCAGCGCGCGGCCGATGAACGCGAGATCGGCAACCCGTGGCGCCGCCATCAGCAGGCCGGGAAACCCGGTCTCGATCGGCCGCTCGGCGCCATGAAACAGCTCCTCGAACAGTTTTTCGTCGGGCCGCAACCCGGTGAAGCGGATCGGGATGTCGGTATCCGGCCGCAATCCGGCGAGACGGATCATTTGCCGGGCGAGGTCGACGATCTTCACCGGTTCGCCCATGTCGAGCACGAAAATCCCGCCCTGGGCAACCGGCAGGGCGGCGTCGGACTCGCCGACCACCGAGGCCTGGAGCACCAGCGACACCGCCTCGCGCACGGTCATGAAATAGCGCCGCATATCGGGGTGGGTCACGGTCAGCGGGCCGCCGCGCGCGAGCTGGCGGCGGAACAACGGCACCACCGACCCGGTCGAGCCGAGCACATTGCCGAAGCGAACGGTCACGGTCCGCATTCCGCCGCCGCGCCGCGCCGCGATGTCGAGCCCCTGCGTGTAGATTTCGGCGAGGCGCTTGGACGCGCCCATGACCGAGGACGGGTTCACCGCCTTGTCGGTCGAGATCAGCACCATCAGCGCGGCGCCGGCGCCGCGCGCGGCGTCGGCCACGTTGCGGGTGCCGATTGCGTTGGTTGCCATGCCTTCCAGCGGGTTTGCCTCGACAATCGGAACGTGTTTCAGCGCGGCGGCATGGAACACCAGTTCCGGGCGCAGCCGGACGCAGACCGCCTCGATCCGTCCCCGGTCGCGCACATCCGCGATGATCGCCTCGCGCGGCAGGGATGGCGCGGTTTCCGACAGTTCCAGATTGATTTTCCACAGCGCGTATTCGTTGGAATCGAGGAGAACGATGCTCTCGGGTCCGAACCCCGCGACCTGACGGGCGAGTTCCGACCCGATCGAGCCGCCCGCGCCGGTCACCAGAACCCGCCGACCCTGGATCAGCCGGGCCATGCCCTCGCGGTCCAGCGCCACCTGCGGCCGGTTGAGCAGATCCTCGATGGCGATCGGCCGGAGGGCGAGATCGGTGCCGGTCTCGGCGGTCGACAACGATGTCGGAGCCAGCACCGTCGGGCTCGGCGCGCGGGCGACACGGATGGCGCGCGTCTCGGCCTCGGCAAGAATGGCGCGCAACTCCGCGCCGATAATCTCGCTGCTGGCGACGATCAGGACCGATGGCGTCTGCCCCGCGCTTGCCAACCGGTCGAGCGCCGCGCCGAGATCGCCGAGGGTGCCCAGAATCGGCACGTTGTGGATCCGCCGGCCGATTTCCCGCGCCGAGACCGAAAGCAGGCCGAGAACGTGATAGCGCCGCCGCGAATCGCGGCCGAGTGCCGCCAGAAACAGTTCCGAACCCTCGCCGTCGCCCAGCACCAGAGCGGTTTCGGCGTCGCCGGCCGGTGCCTCGCGCGGCGTTTTCGCGATCCGGTAAAGCAGGCGCGGCGCGGTCAGCCCGAGGCCGAACGTGATGACCAGAAGGATCGGGAAACTTACCGAAGGCAGCGTTGCTCCGACGCCGACCATGAGCAGGACGATCAGCAGCGCCGCGAGGGCGGCGATCGCGCCGATCGCGATCAGGTCGGGCAGGCTGGTAAAGCGCCAGTGCTGGCGCGCGAGGCCGAACGGAATGCCGATCAGCCAGATCGCGCCGATACCTGCCAAAGGCAGCATGGACGGCGCCGGAGCCGGGTGGGACGGGTCGGCGAGCCAGCAGGCGGCGATCACGGCCAGCGCCGCAAGCGCGCCGTCGAGCAGGAAATTCACCGTGATGCGAAACTGGCTGCGTCTGAACCTCATGACGGGCGGTTCTTACGCGAAATCGGCGAAAAGGTCATGAGTGCACCGCAATATCGAATTTGGTTGCGCTGAATTTTCGGTTGGTGTAACCGCCCGGCATTGCAGGTGTAACCTTTGAAGGCAGATCGAAATGACGGTTTCGACCATGGGGGTGAAGCTCGACGACCAGGTGCGTGCGCGCCTGCGTGTCGCCGCCGAACGCCAGGGGCGCACCACGCATTGGCTGGTCAAGCAGGTCATTCTTTCCGGGCTCGAGCGACTGGAGCGCGGCGAGGCGGTGGACGGGGCGGCGTCCGACCATGAATTCGGGCCGGCGACGGCGGAAGAGGCCATTCCGCATGTGCCGTTTCTCGATTTCGCCCAGGATGTCCAGCCGCAGACGGTTCTGCGCGCGGCGATCACCGGCGCCTATCGCAGGCCGGAAACCGAATGCGTCCCGGCGCTGATCGAAAATGCCGCGCTGCCACCCGCCCTTGCGCAGCAGGCGCGCAAGACCGCGTCCGATCTCATCGCCAAACTTCGCGCGCGTGGCACCGGCGGACTGGTGGAGACCCTGCTCCAGGAATATGCCCTGTCGAGCCAGGAGGGTGTCGCGCTGATGTGCCTCGCCGAGGCGCTGCTGAGAATCCCCGATGCCGCAACCCGCGACAGCCTGATCCGCGACAAGATCGGCCAGGGCGACTGGCAGCGGCATGTCGGCGAAAGCCCGTCGCTGTTCGTCAACGCCGCGACCTGGGGGCTTCTGCTCACCGGCAAGCTGACGGCCACCGCGAGCGAGAAGGGCCTGTCCTCGGCGCTGACCAAGCTGATCGCGCGCGGCGGGGAACCTCTGGTGCGGCGCGGCGTGCATATCGCGATGCGGCTGATGGGCGAACAGTTCGTCATGGGCCAGACCATCGCGGAGGCGCTCGCCAATGCGCGGAAATGGGAGGCGCGCGGCTTTCGCTATTCCTACGACATGCTGGGTGAGGCCGCGCTGACCGAAGCCGATGCGGCGCGCTATTATCGTGACTACGAGCAGGCGATCCACGCCATCGGCAGTGCCGCGAAGGGCAAGGGAATATATCGCGGTCCCGGCATTTCGGTGAAACTGTCCGCCCTGCATCCGCGCTACAGCCGCGCCCAGCGCGGCCGGGTGATGGCGGAACTGGCGCCGCGGCTGACCGCGCTTGCGCTGCTGGCAAAGCGGTACGACATCGGCATCAATATCGACGCCGAG
>DASVGZ010000152.1:0-5020 GCA_036379275.1 Acidiphilium sp.
GAAATCGAACCCGGCGCCGGCAGGGCGGGCAGGCCGGTCCTGTACCACGTCGCCCACAGCGTCGCGCGCAGCGACGCCGGACGCGGCTTGAGCAGCGAAGGCAGACAAAGCGCGAAAGCCCCGGCGCGAACGCCGATTCGCCGCAGTTTCGGACGTAGCGCCGGATCGACCGGCACGACCGGCATGATGATCCCGGCCTGTTCGGCGAGACGGTGCATCACCCCGCGCAACTCCGGTTCCGCCTCGACGGCACCGATGGCGGCGAACAGCGGTTTCAGGTCGTGGGCGATCCTGGCCTCGACGAAACGGGCGAGCCGCGCGCGCACGGTCTCGCGCAGTGAACCGTCGAGAAATTCGCTGTCGATCACCTCGACGCCCGGCGCGAGCAGGGTGCTGCCCCGGCGCAGCCGCGCGATCGGGGCCCCCTGCCAGAGGATCGCGCCATCGGGGCGGAGCAGAAGCGCGGTATCGGCCGCCGCATCCAGCTTTGCCACCCGGCGCGGCATCTCGCCGCCGAGCGCACGGCGGGCGGCGCGCAGCACGAGTCGCTTGTCGGCGCCGCCGACCGTTGCGTCCGGTTCGAACCTGAATCCGTCGATCCGGCCGACCGGATGCCCCTCGACCACCACGTCGCCCGCCCGGGTCACCGCCGAGAGCAGACCGGCGGATTCGGCGGCGTCGAGCTTGCGGGTCAGCCTTGCCGCGCGCCGGTCGACGAAACGCGCCATCAGCTTTTCGTGCAGCGCGTCCGACAGCGCATCCTCCGCCTCGCGCGCCCTGCCCTGCCAGACCTGCGCGTTGCGCACCCAGTCGGCGCGCGCCGCGATATAGGCCCAGACCCGAACATCGGCGAGGCGCTGCATCAGCGTGTCGATATCGCCATCGATCCGGCCCAGCCCGCCGATCTGCGTCGCGATCCAGTCCTCCGGCAGAACGCCGTCATCCAGCATGTGGCGAAACACGCGGGCGCAGAGCTTCGGGTGGGTATCCGCCGCGAGCTTGCGGAAATCCGGGATCTGGCACGCCTCCCACAGAAGGCGCACCGCGCGCGGCGCTTTCGCCCGGTCGCGGATCGCGGCATCGCCCGCGAGGGCGGCGAGGATCAGCATGTCGGACGCATCGTGCCCGCGCACCAGCCCGACACGGTCGGGCGGCGCGTGCAGGCTGGCGAGCAGCGCATCGACCGAGGTAAAATCCAGCGCGGAATTGCGCCAGGTGAGCTGTTCCAGCGGCTCGAAGGCATGGGATTCGACCGCGCCGACCATTTCGTCGGTCAGCATCGGGCAATGGCCGGTGGTGCCGAACGTGCCATCGCGCATTCCGCGCCCGGCCCGGCCTGCGATCTGCGCGATTTCGGCGGCGGCGAGCGAACGCAGCCTGCTGCCGTCGAACTTGGTCAGACCGGCGAAAGCGACGTGATCGACATCCATGTTCAGGCCCATGCCGATCGCATCGGTCGCGACCAGGAAATCGACCTCCTTGTCCTGATACAGCGCGACCTGGGCGTTGCGGGTGCGCGGGCTCAGCCGCCCCATCACCACGGCACAGCCGCCCCGGCGCGAGCGCACCGCCTCGGCGATCGCATAGACCTCGGCCGCCGAGAACGCGACGATCGCCGAGCGCAGCGGCAGGCGCGACAGTTTAGCCGGCCCCGCATAGGTCAGTTGCGACAGGCGCGGCCGCGTTTCGATCGCGGCCTCGGGCACCAGACGGTGGAGCAGCCGGCGAATGGTCTCGGCGCCGAGAAACATGGTTTCCACCATGCCGCGCGCGTGCAGCAGCCGGTCGGTGAACACGTGGCCGCGATCGGGATCGGCACAGAGCTGGATTTCGTCGACCGCGAGGAACTCGACCTTGCGGTCGAGCGGCATCGCCTCGACCGTGCAGGAGAAATACCGCGCGCCGGGCGGGACGATCTTTTCCTCGCCGGTGATCAGCGCAACGCTCCGCTCGCCCTTGACAGCGACCATGCGGTCGTAATTCTCGCGCGCGAGGAGACGCAGCGGAAATCCGATGATGCCGGACGCGTGGCCGAGCAGCCGGTCGATGGCAAGATGCGTTTTGCCCGTGTTGGTCGGGCCGAGCACCGCTTTCACCCGCGGAGCGAATCCGGACATGACTCGGAGTTTGGCTTTTTCCTCAGCGATTGCAAGTGCGCCGCCGCTCGCCTATCTCGCACCCGGATTTCATTCTCTTCCGACGGGAAACGCCATGAGTGCCACGACCGAATCCGACGCCAACCGCCCGTTCGATGCCGAGGTCGGCCGGCTGCTCGACCTCGTGGTGCATTCGCTCTACTCCGAGCGCGAGATTTTCCTGCGCGAACTGGTTGCCAACGCGGCCGACGCGATCGACCGGCGCCGGTTTCTTGCCCTGTCCGACGAAAGCCTCGCCCTGCCCGAGGGAGCGTCGATCCGCATTTCGATCGACAAGGGCGCGCGCACCATCACCATCGCCGATGACGGCATCGGCATGACCGGAGAGGAGCTTGCGAGCCATCTCGGCACCATCGCGCGCTCCGGCACCCGCGCCTTCACCGAAACCCTGTCCCAGGCGAAGGCTGAGGACCGGCCCAGCCTGATCGGCCAGTTCGGCGTCGGCTTCTATTCCGCCTTCATGATCGCCGACGAGGTCGAGGTCGTTTCCCGCCGCGCCGGAACCGGCGACGCGCATCGCTGGGTGTCGGACGGCCGGGGCGGCTGGCGAATCGGCGCGGCAACGCGCGAGACCGCCGGCTCCGACGTGATCCTTCACGTAAAATCCGACGCCGACGAGTATCTGGAGCCGGTCCGGCTGGAAACCGTCCTGCGCAAATGGGCCGACCATATCAGCGTGCCGGTCCTGCTCGAACGCGACGGCAAGTTTCTTGCCGCGAACGAGGGTACCGCGCTCTGGCGCAAGCGCAAATCGGAAGTCTCCGAAGCCGACTATGCCGAATTCTACCGTCATCTCGGCCATATGTTCGACGAGCCGTGGGCGACGATTCACTGGAGCGCCGAGGGCGCGCTGGAATTCTCCGCCCTTCTGTTCATCCCCGGTCACTCGCCGTTCATGGTCACCGAGGACGATCGCGAGAGCCATGTGCGGCTGCATGTGCGTCGCATGTTCATCACCGACGACGCGAAGCTGCTGCCCGGCTGGCTGCGCTTCATTGCCGGCGTGGTCGATACCGAGGATCTGCCGCTCAACGTCTCGCGCGAGATGTTGCAGGCGACTCCGGTGCTCGCGCGCATCCGCAAGGCTCTGGTCAACCGCGTGCTCACCGAGCTGAAGACCCGGGCGAAAGATGAGGAGTCCTATGGCGGCTTCATCGAACAGTTCGGCGCGGTGCTGAAGGAAGGCATCTACGACGATAACGATCATCGCGCCGAAATCGCGGCGCTCGCCCGGTTCCGCTCGACCGGAGGCGATAGCCTGACCTCGCTCGACGCCTATGTCGAACGGATGAAGCCGGAGCAGACCGGAATCTACTACATCACCGGCGAGGACGCGGAACGGCTGAACGCGTCGCCGCAGATCGAGGGCTTGCGCGCGAAAGGTTTCGAGGTTCTTCTGCTGTCCGACCAGATCGATTTCTTCTGGCCCGAACGGCTCGGCAGCTACGCTGACAGGAAACTGATCCATGCCGGTGCCGCGCAGGATATTTTCGCACCCGCCGAAACCTCGGACGCGCTCGCGGCGCTGACGAAATCATTGCAATCGGCGCTTGGCGAGCAGGTGTCCGAAGTGCGGGCATCGTCGCGCCTGACCGACAGCCCGGCGGCGCTTGCCGCCAGCGGTGCGCAGGCCGATCTCGCTCTGCAACGGCTGATGCGCCGCTCCGGGCGGCCGAATTTCGCGCCGAGTCCGGCGCTCGACATCAACCCGTCGCACCGGCTGATCGAGGCGCTGATCCCGCGCGCCGAAGCCGGTGAGGACATGGCGGACTGGGCCGCGCTTCTGCTCGATCTCGCCCGGATTCAGGATGGCGAGGCGCCGGTCGATGCCGCGCGGTTCGCCCGCCTTGTCGCGACCAATCTTGTCGCTTCGAAACTCGGCGGATAGGTTATTTCCGCGCGGCCTCGGTGGCTTCGTCCAGCAGCCATGTCCGCAAGGCGGCAATGCCGGATGAATGCGCGCCTGCGCCGGGCCGGGTCACCAGCCAATAGGCGAAAGCGGCCGGCCACGGGATATCGAGCGCGCGAACAAGGCGGCCCGCGGCGATTTCCTCGGCTGCATAGGTATCGCGCACCAGAGCGAGCCCCTGCCCGGCCATCGCGGCGCGGACCAGCAGATAGTCGTCGCTGAAGCTGTTGCCGCGCCGGGCCAGGCGGTCCGGGTCCGCCACGCCGAGCGCGCACAGCCATAACGCCCAGTCCATGCCGTCCGCGTCCTGCAAAAGGGGATAGCGCAGACAGTCTTCCGGACGGCGGATCGGGGCTCCGTTCGCAAGCAGGCTCGGGCTGCCCACGGGTATCAGACGCGGCTGTAGCAGGCGTTCCGACTCGAGCCCCGGATAGACGCCGAGACCATGCCGGATCGCCATATCCACCGACGCGGCCCCCTGCCCGACCGGCACCAAGTCGGCGCTGGTCAGAACCTGAACCTCGATGCGGGGATGACGCGCCGAGAATCGCCCGAGCCGGGGCACCAGCCAGGTCGCGGCGAAAGAGGCCGTGGTGCCGATTCGTACAGAAGTCCGGGCGTTTCTGCGCCGCCGGTCGAACCGCTCCAGCGCCTGCTCAATCCGGTCGAAGCCGCCGGCGACCTCGGGCAGAAGGCGAAGACCCGCCCTTGTCAGGGTGATTTCCCGGTTACCCCGTATGAACAGTGCCGTGCCCAGACGGATTTCCAGTTGTCTGATCTGCTGGCTGACCGCTCCCGGCGTCACGCCGAGCAGCGACGCGGCCGCTTTGACACTGCCCTCCCGCCCGACCGCGGCGAAGGCGCGCAAAGCAAGGAGAGGCAAGGGGCCCGGCATCGTTCGAGTTTAGCTCACCTCATCCGGCAGGCAAGCGAAATCGTTTGCCGGTTCCGCCAC
>DASVGZ010000153.1:0-4462 GCA_036379275.1 Acidiphilium sp.
TGCTGCCCGATTTGGACGACACGATGAACATCGTTTTCTTGAGATCAAGCTTGCGTTCGAGCGTCCTGATTTGTGCAGGGTCGGTGCTGTCGAGCATATGGAAGCGCGGCCAGCCGGAGCGATGCCCGAAGCTTTTTGCCAGAACTTCCGGCCCGAGGCTGGAACCGCCCATGCCGAGCAGAACGACATGGGTGAAGCCGCCGGATTTCACCGCTTCGGCAAACCCGGTGAGAACGCCGGCATGATCGTGTTCATGCCTCACGATGTCGAGCCAGCCGAGCCACTTGTCCTCATCCTTGCCGGTCCAGACCGTGCGGTCACCGGCCCAGAGGCGGCGGATCGTGCCGTCTGCAAGCCATTGCGACCGCGCCGTGGCGATCGCGGTCTTGAGCGCATCGTCGGCTTCGATGCTCGCCGTGTTCACCGAAACCGAAGCAGCGCGCTTTTCCGCGACCGCGCCGAGCAGCTTGTCGAACGCGTCGGCAAACTGCTTCACGCCGTCGACGACCAGTGCCTCGGTGATTTTTTCGAGCGAAATACCGGCATCCTTGAGCGCCTTCAGGTCGGCACGGGCGCCGGGAAGATCATGCTCGACCGCATCGGGCACGACCTTGCCATGATCGCGGAACGCATCCATCGTCGCCGGCGGAATGGTGTTGACGGTATCGCGGCCGATCAGCGTCTCGATATAGAGCGTGTCGGGATAGGCCGGGTTTTTTACGCTGGTCGAGGCCCAGAGCAGCCGCTGGGTGCGCGCGCCCTTCGCGGCGAGCACATCCCACGTTTTGCCAGAAAACAATTTCTTGTAGGTCGCATAGGCCACTTTCGCATTCGCGATCGCGGTTTTGCCGAGCAGGCGTTTCAGCGCGGCATCGCCGGAATCGATCTTCGCCTGAATTTGCTTGTCGGCAAGATTGTCGATCCGGCTGACGAAAAAACTCGCCACGCTGGCGATTTTCGAAACATCGCCGCCCTGTTTCGCGAAATGGTCGAGGCCGGCGAGATAGGCCTTCGCCACGTCCTCGTAGACCGGCACGGCGAACAGAAGCGTAACGTTGATCGACAGCCCCTCGCCGATCAGCGCCTGGATTGCGGGAATCCCGGCCGGGGTCGCCGGCACCTTGATCATCAGGTTGGGTTTGCCGACCGTCTTCCACAGCCGCTTCGCTTCGGCGATGGTGGCCTCGGTATCGTTGGCGAGATAGGGCGAGACCTCCAGGCTGATGAAGCCGTCGCGTCCTTCGGTCTCCTTGAACACCGGAAGCAGAACATCGGCCGCCGCCTTGATGTCGGCGATGGCGAGATGCTCATAGACCGCCATCGGACCGTGGTCGCCCTGTTTGAGGAAAGCGGCGAGATCGTCACCGTAATCCTTCGAACCGGCGATCGCCTTCTCGAAGATCGACGGGTTGGAAGTAACGCCCTTCAGCCCGTCCCGCTCGATCAGGGTCTTGAGTTCGCCCTCCCGGATCAGATGGCGCTGGACGAAATCGAGCCACGGCGCCTGTCCGGTCTCGGCGAGTTGTTTCAGGGCATTCATTCACGGTCTCCTGGCAGCAAGTAGTAGATGGCAGTCGTTCGGCCGGCGGACGCTTCTGTTCAGTTCATCCGTCGGGAGCAGATGGGGCGCTGGAGCGCCGAAGTCACGCGGCCAAGGTCAGAATAGGGCAATCCTGACCATAACGTGAAGGCTGATGCGGTCATGAACCCGGCGTTTCAGGAAAACCGTCCCAAAGCCGGATACCACCGGTGATGCCGGCCTCGTTCGGGATCAGCCGGACATCGGCGGGCAGGTCGAAATCGATGTGCCTCGCGTTGCCACCGCCAATATAAAGAATATCGAAATTGGCGAAAATCCGTAACGCCTCGATGACTTTCAGGACATGCCGGTTCCATTTGCGCAGGCCATCGTCCTTCAAGACAGCATCGCCCACGTAATGGTCGTAGCTGCGCTTGCCGCGCGCGATGTGCTGGCCGAGCTCGAGATGCGGCGCAGGCTCGCCATCACTATAAAGCGCGAATCCCATTCCGGTGCCGAGAGTAATGGCGCATTCCAGGCCCTTGCCGGAAATTCCGCCGAGGCCCTGAACCGTCGCGTCATTGGCGAGCCGCGCCGGGTGCGAGAGCCGGGCCGACAGTTCGTCGACCAGACGAAACCCGTGCCATTCCGAGCCGCCGATATTGGGCGCGGTCAGAATCACGCCCTTGCGCACCGCCCCCGGAAATCCCACCGAAACCCGGTCATACTCACCGAGCGGTCCGGCCAGTGCGGCGATCGCCTCGACCAGGGCCGATGGCGGCTTGCCCACCGGCGTGACGACGCTGACATGCTCGGACAATTCCGCCGAATCCTGCCCGACGACCGCCATCTTGACATGGCTGCCGCCGACATCGACGCACAGGGTGCGCTTCTGCGCCGCTACCGCCGGCCCGGCCGCTCCGGCTGCACCGGGTCTGATTATGCCTCCCGGTTTCGTCGCACCGGTTGGGGGCGTCGCCCGGCTCGTCGATCGGTTCATGGTTCCGTCCCTGTTCGTGAAATGCCCGTTGCACGGCACATAGCGGACAATCTGGTCCGTTTGACCGGGGTTTTCAATCACGCCACGGAATTGTCACCCGGTCGAAACGCGTTCCAGCCGCGCTGACAGGAGAAAAAATCTGGCCTAAAGGGGCGCGTATGACCGCGACCCCCACCGAACTGATCCGCAATTTCTCGATCATCGCCCATATCGACCATGGCAAATCCACCCTGGCGGACCGGCTGATCCAGGCCACCGGCGCCCTCACCGCCCGGGAGATGACCGAGCAGGTTCTCGACACCATGGATATCGAGAAGGAGCGCGGCATCACCATCAAGGCGCAGACGGTGCGGCTGTCCTACCCCGCGAGGGACGGCAAGACCTACACGCTCAACCTGATGGACACGCCCGGCCATGTCGACTTCGCCTATGAGGTGAGCCGCAGCCTCGCCGCCTGCGAGGGCTCGCTTCTCGTGGTGGACGCCTCGCAAGGGGTCGAGGCGCAGACCCTTGCCAATGTCTATCAGGCGATCGACGCGCATCACGAGATCGTGCCGGTGCTCAACAAGGTCGATCTGCCGGCGGCCGAACCCGAACGGGTGCGCCAGCAGATCGAGGACGTGATCGGGCTCGACGCCTCCGACGCGGTGGAGATTTCGGCCAAGACCGGCCTGAATATCGAGGCGGTGCTGGAAGCCCTGGTCAACCGGCTGCCCCCACCGGTCGGCGACGAAAACGCCCCCCTGACCGCGCTTCTGGTCGATAGCTGGTACGACCAGTATCTCGGCGTGATCATTCTGGTGCGGGTGAAGAACGGCCGGCTGAAGCGCGGCCAGCGCATCCGCATGATGTCGACCGGGGCGGTTCACACGATCGACCAGGTGGGGGTATTCGCACCGAAACTGCGCCCCGAGGCCGATCTGGGGCCGGGCGAGATCGGCTTCATCACCGCCGCGATCAAGACCGTGGCCGATTGCAACGTGGGCGACACCATTACCGACGATCGCAATCCCGCGCCCGAGGCGCTGCCGGGGTTCAAGCCGTCGATCCCGGTGGTGTGGTGCGGACTGTACCCGGTCGACGCCGACGATTTCGAAAAACTGCGTGACAGCCTGGCCAAGCTTCGGTTGAACGACGCGAGCTTCCATTACGAGGCGGAAACCTCGGCCGCTCTCGGCTTCGGGTTCCGTTGCGGCTTCCTCGGACTTCTGCATCTGGAGATCATCCAGGAACGGCTGTCGCGCGAATTCGACCTTGACCTGATCGCGACCGCGCCATCCGTGGTCTATCGGCTGCACAAGACCAACGGCGAGACGATCGACCTGCACAACCCGGCCGACATGCCGGACGGCTCGGTGATCGACCATATCGAGGAGCCATGGATCAAGGCGACGATCATGGTGCCGGATGACTATCTCGGCGCGGTGCTCACCCTGTGCAGCGAGCGGCGCGGCCAGCAGGCGGATCTCACCTATGTCGGCAATCGCGCCATGGCGGTCTATCGCCTGCCGCTGAACGAGGTGGTGTTCGACTTCTACGACCGGCTGAAATCGGTCTCGCGCGGGTATGCGAGCTTCGACTACCAGATGGACGGCTATACCGAGGGCGACCTCGTGAAAATCTCGATCCTGGTCAATCTGGAACCGGTGGACGCCCTCGCCTTCATCGCCCATCGCTCGGTCGCGGAAACCCGAGGGCGGTCGATCTGCGCCAAGCTGAAAGATCTGATTCCGCGCCAGTTGTTCAAGATCGCGATCCAGGCGGCGATCGGCGGGCGGGTGATCGCGCGCGAGACGATCGGCGCGCTGTCCAAGGACGTGACCGCCAAATGCTATGGCGGGGATATCACCCGCAAGCGCAAGCTTCTGGAAAAGCAGAAGGAAGGCAAGAAGCGGATGCGCCAGTTCGGCAAGGTGGAAATTCCCCAGTCGGCCTTCCTGGCG
>DASVGZ010000154.1:0-3195 GCA_036379275.1 Acidiphilium sp.
GCGATCTTCCAGATCGACCCAGAGCCGGATCGGCATCCCCTGAGGAAAATAGGCGAAGATCAGAACGACGCCGAGTTCGCCGATCGCGCGCACCCAGGCGAGGGCGAGGGCCGCGCCCAGTCCGTCGCGCGCCATCGGCAGGGTAATGTGGCGGAAGATCAGGGGGCGGGAGACGCCGAGGGTGAGGGCGGATTCGGCGAGTTCCGGTGGAATGTCGGCGAAGGCGGTGCGCGCCGCGACCACATAGGTCGGCAATCCGGCATAGAGGCCGGCGATCAGCAGGGCGGCGGGATTATTGGTGATGATCAGCCCGAATTTCGCGATCAGCCCGCCGACCGGCCCGACCGGGCCGTAGAAGGCGATGAGCAGGATACCGAGGGCGAGGGTCGGGGTGAGCAGGGGCAGGAGCAGGAGCAGTTGGGCGGCATTGCGCCACCTGCTTTTGGCGGTGGCGAGCCAGAGTGCGAGCGGTGTGCCGAGCAACGCGATCAGCACGAGGGTCGCGAGACCGTAGAGGAGCGAAACCGCGATCGCCGACGCATCCTGACCGGTCAGGTCGAAATGTGCCCAGCCGGTCAGGAAAGCCAGTCCGACGAAGGGGGCCGCCAGAAAGAGAAGAACGATGGTGCCGGTGATCGCCTTGGTCAGATGGCGCCGCCTTGCGGAGGATTGTAGCCGTACCGTGCAAACAAATCCTGACCCGCCCTGCTCTGCATGAATGCGATGAAGGCCTTGCCGGCGTCCGGGTTCGGCGCATCCTTCGGAACACAGGCATAGAAGACCAGCGGCTGCGTATGCAAGATTTTGGCTTTGCCGCCCACCTCGAGGGTGAGGGAGGCATGGGAATACCAAGGCGCGACCATGGCGGGATCGCTGAGGTTGATTTCCTTCGGCAACGGGATGAACGGCAGCTTCAGCGATTTCACTGCGCTCTCGTAGCCGGAGGTCGCGTCCAGCGCGCCGGCATCGAGCCGGGCGAGCAGCGAGGGCTCGGTGAAAATCTGGTGCGGGTTGAGCGGTGCGCCGAGCACACGTCTCGACAGGCCGGGCTGGTGGTAGAATTTTTCCGCAAGTTCGAAGGTGAACAGGATGTTGCGCCCCTGCGGATCGGTGCGCGGATCGGTGCGGCCGAATCGAAAACCTTTCTGTTCCAGAATCTTGTACCAAGAGGTCTTGCCGGCGGCAGCGGCTTCGAGTCGTGGCGCGAATTTCGATTTCGGGCTGTAGGCGATCACCATCGCGGTGCTTGCCACCGGCACCGCCCGGTCGGTCATTCCGGCCTTCCGCACCAGCCCGACCGGCCCCGGCGTGATCGCGACAAAAACATCCGGCCGCATGGTTTTCGCGGCGATCAGGCGGGCGAGCGCGAAGGAACCCTGGCCGATACCGCGCCAGGTAACACCGTCCTGTCTGGCAAATGCCGGGCCGAGACCCTGGTTCATCACCACGCCCATCGACCCGGCATAGGCGACCATGAGCGTGCCCGATGCGCCCCTGGCCAGCGCGGGAGCGGTCAGGGCCGCGCCCGCACCCAGTCCGAAAACCGTCCGCCGGCTGATCGCGAGATTGAAAGTCATGAAGCTCTCCATCTTTTCTGGCATCGATATGGCGAATTGGATATATCGTCAATCGCGCGATTTCGTGTTTGTCTGGCCGAATGGTGAAGATCCGGCATCCAGGAGTGGCGGGGTTGCGCATCCGCGTCGTGCTCGGCGACGGGTTGATCATCGGGCCGGGCCGGGCCGACCTGCTCGAAGGCATCCGCGACACCGGTTCGATCGCCGCCGCAGGCCGGCGCATGGGCATGAGCTACAAGCGCGCCTGGCAGCTTGCCGAGGCGCTGAACACGACGTTTCATTCGCCGGTGATCCAGGCCGCGAAAGGCGGCATCGCGGGGGGAGGCGCACAACTCACTCCGCTCGGTGCCGCGGTGCTCGAAGCCTATCGCAAACTGCAATCCGCCGCCGCCGAAGCCGGGGCGGAGGCATTCTCGGTGCTGACAGCGGCGCTGCCCGCGGCGTCTGGACAACCGTGACAAACCGGCCCGACTTCGGTGCCGGACATCTTTTCAGCGGGACAAGGGAAACCTAAGTAAAAGGTATGGGCCCGGTGGTGGGTGGTCGCGCCGGGATTATTCCAGTCTCGAAGGAGATCGTGTCTTCCGTCCCCCCGAACGACCCGAACAGCACCGCATCGAGAACACCCGGTTCTGGGTGCTGGCGGGGTTCGTCGGGCTCGTTCTCATGGTTGCCCTGGTCGGCGGGGGAGTGGCGGCAACAGCGCTGAAGCATTGGTACGCCGTTTTGCCGCACCCTCCGGGTGCGCCGCCTGACCGGGTTTTTGCCCCGATCTCGATCGCGCTCTATCTCGCGGCGGCGGTCGCTGCCTGGCGGGTCTGGCTGAATAGCGGATTTCTGATCGACAACCGGCGTGCCCTGATGCTGTGGGGCTGGCAACTTGGTGTCGGCGCGGTGTGGGCGCCGGTGTTTTTCGGCCTGCGCCGGCCCGATATCGCCCTGTTCGTGATCGCGGCGATGGATGTTCTGGTCGCTTTGACCATCCTCGCCTTCCGCCGGATCGACCGGCTGGCCTCGTGGCTGCTGGTGCCTTGGTTGGCCTGGGGCTTGTTCACGGTCTATCTGAACGCCGGGTTCTGGTGGCTGAACCGATGATGGGCTAAAAGGCGCGATCCGCAATACGGGATCGCTGCCGCCATGATCGCTTTCAAGCCTGCCCATGCCGCTGCCGTGCTGGTGTCGATGTTTGCCCTGACCGGGACAGCGGCAGCGCAGATGCCGCAGCCCGGTGCCCCGATGGGCGGACCGGCGGTCCAGCCGAAAATCGAGCCGCAGCAGGTTCCACCGCCGGCGCTGCCAGGTGCCGCCGAGGCCGGCGACGTTTCCGAAGGTCTGATCGCAACCGCGGGCGAGGATCCGACCAAGCTGCTGTTTTCCGCGATCAATCATGGCAATTATGCCGAGGCCCGGGTAGCGGTGAGCCGGGGAGCCAATCTCGATGCGGTGAACGCGCTCGGCGAAACGCCGATCGAAATGTCGGTCGAACTCAACCGCAACAACATCACCTTCATGCTGCTGTCGACTCGGCAGGAAGAAGGACCGACGGGAGGTACTTCGGTGACTGCCCTGCCGGTGTCGGCCTCGAAAGCAGTCCCGGTAAGGCCGATCTATGGCCACA
>DASVGZ010000155.1:0-3347 GCA_036379275.1 Acidiphilium sp.
CGCCTCGATGCTGGCTTTTTCTTTCGCGTCCGGATGCAGGGAGAGCGCGCGGCTCCACTGGTTGCGAGCGGCGAGATGATCGCCGGCGGCGTAGAAGATGTCGGCGAGATGGGCGTTCACCTCGGGATCGTCCGGCGCGAGGTGGACGGCGCCGATCTGCACCTTCATCGCTTCGGCGATCTTGCCGCGCTTGAGCAGGATATAGCCGAGACTGTCGATGATCGCGCCTTCATTGGGATCGACCTGGAGGGCCTGCTCGATCATTTTCTGCGCCTTGTCGAGGTGTTCGCCGCGCAGCGCCCAGGAATAGCCGAGATAGTTGAGAACGAAGGGCTGGCCGGGGTTGAGGGCCAACGCGCGGTGCAGATCAGCCTCGGCGGCGGGCCAGTTGCCGAGCTTGTCCTCGGCGATCGCGCGGCCATAGACGATCGCCCAGGCCGAGCGCGGCGGGTTGGGGCCGAGCCGGGCGAGGGCGCTTGAGTAGAGATCGCGTGCTTTGGCGAAGTGACCGGCGTCCCTTTCGATATCGCCGGCAAGGGCGAGCGGGGCCGCGCTGTCCGGGTGCGCCCGGGCAAGCGCCGTGAGGGTGGGCAGCATCGTATCGCCCTTGCCGAGACTGTCGAGAATCTGGGCGCGCTGCATCGCCGCCGGAGCGTAGAGCGGGTCGTCCGGCCCGATCGCGGCGAGGGTGGCGGCGGCCTTGTCCGGCTTGTTGAGGTTTGCATCGACATTGGCCTGAAGCAGATGCGCGGGCGCGAGGCCAGGCCGCAATTCGAGCGCGAAGCCGAGCAGGATCTGGCGCAGCAGCGCCTCCTCCGGCCGGGTCAGCGAGCCGGCAAGGGTGAGATAGGCTTCGGCGATGCCGTCACGCGCGCTGCCGATCAGCGGTTTCGCGGCATCGCGTTCCAGGGCGGGCAGGGCGAGTTCGAGATCGGGGTGGCTCGCCACCATGCTCACCAGGACCGCGTCTGCACTCTGGCTGTTGCCCTGGCGGGCCTGCCAGCTTGCCAGCGCCTGGGCGAGGCGGAGATTGGAGGCCGGGAAGGCAGCCCGGGCGGTTTGATAGAGCGGCGCCGCCTCGGCCTCGCGCCCGGCGAAATCGGCGATCAGGGCCGCGTTCAGCGCATAGACCGGGCCGAACGGCGAGCTGGTGTCGAGACCTTTCAGCCGGGCGATGGCGGTGCCGGGGTCGCCCGCGCCGGCCTCGGCCCAGGACAGCAGAAGCGGGCGGATCAGGGTGTTGATTCCGGCCTGCGGAATCGCGGTGAACTCCTGTGTGGCGCGGGCATAGTTGCCGGCCTGCACCGCCGCGTTGCCCAGCACCATCAGGGCGAGCGGATCGTTGCCCATGCGCCTGGCGAGGGCGGTTCGCTCCGGGCTGTGCGAGAGCAGCGCGGCGACGAAGCCCCGGCGCAGGAGGTCGTGATTGGTCGGGTCGCGCGCGATCGCGGCGGCGAAGAAAGCGGCGGCGTCGGCCTCGTGCCCGGTGGCGGCGGCATAGTTGCCGGCCATGTAGGCGCCGTAGAGCGAGGTCATCGGTGACGGGCCGGTCTCTGCCTGTCCGCCCGCGCAGGCCGAAAGCAGAAGCAGCAGGGAAAAGGCGGCGCGGTGGAGGAGCCTGGAAAGCCTGGGACCGGTCTGCATCGAAATGTCCTAACCCGGTTTTCCGCGCCGGTCACGCCCGGTTGGCGGTTTTGCCCGGCTTGTCGCAAAAACATGAAAGGATTACATTTCCACCCGACCATGCCATCGGATACACGTTCCAACATGACCATCAGGCGCCTCGCGGAGCCGAACGACACGTTTTCGCTGGAAACCGCCGGGATTCGGGTGACGATCCGGGCGTTTTTCCTGGAGGACGAGTCGCACCCGGAGGACCGGCATTTCGTCTGGGCCTATCAGGTGCGGATCGAGAACCACGGCAAGACCACGGTGCAGTTGCTGCGGCGGAGCTGGACCATCACCGACGCGCACGGCCATGTCCAGCAGGTGCATGGGCCGGGGGTGGTCGGCGAGCAGCCGGTTCTCGACCCGGGCGACGTGTTCGAATACACCTCCGGCACGCCGCTGGAGACCCCGTCCGGCTTCATGAGCGGGATCTATCACATGGTCGCGGTGGACAGCGGCGAGGCGCTCGATGTCGCCACTCCGCCGTTCAGCCTCGACAGTCCGCACGGCGATCTGCGGCTGCATTGACAGCCTGACTGGAGGGCGAAGTGGATATCGTCGATACCCCGAAGGGAGATCGCGGCCGTGAAGCCGGTGTGGCACGGCCGGGCCGGGCCGAGGCGTCGCGACCGAGCCGCGCCGAGGCTGAGGCGGCGGTTCGCACCCTGATCCGCTGGGCCGGCGACGACCCCGCGCGCGAGGGACTGGTCGACACGCCGGCGCGGGTGGTGCGCTCTTACGAGGAATTTTTCGGTGGCTATGCCGAAGACCCCGAGGACATCCTTGCCCGCACCTTCGAGGAGATCGAGGGCTACGACGAGATGATCGTCCTGCGCGACATCCGGCTCGAATCGCATTGCGAGCATCACATGGTGCCGATCGTCGGTGTCGCCCATGTCGGCTATCTGCCGGGCAGGCGCGTGGTCGGCATCAGCAAGCTTGCCCGCGTGGTCGATGCCTATGCGCGGCGGCTGCAGATCCAGGAGAAACTGACCGCACAGATCGCCAATGCGATCGACCAGGTGTTGCAGCCGCGCGGGGTGGCCGTGGTGATCGAGGCGAACCACGAGTGCATGTCCACCCGCGGCGTTCACAAGACCGGGGTCGCGATGGTTACCAGCCGGATGCTCGGCGCGTTTCGCGACGACCCGTCCACCCGGCGGGAATTCCTGACGATGATTTCGAACCGGCCCTGACCGGGGCGCTGGCTGACGGGCACTCGCGCTGAAGCGATAACTATCCGTCAACGCTCTCTGGGGTAACGCCCGCCGGGGCCGGTGCGCGCCGGGTTAACCTGGCTGGCTGGCAGTCGCGTCGAGACTGGCTTTCAGCAGGTGCTTGTAGGTGCCGTCGTGCCTTTCGATCCTGAGCCAGTAATCGACGAAGGATTGCAGCGCCGGGTCCTGCGGCATCATGTAGCCGAGCTGCGAGAAGGTGAACGGTTGATCCGGATGGACCGGGCAGAGCGCGGGATGCAGCGTGTGCTGCAGCCGGGCCTCGACATTGTCGGTGATCATCAGATCGACCTTGCCATCGAGAATTTCGCCGAAGGTTTTGGTGTTGTCCTTGATGACGACAATCTGCGCGTGGGGCAGATGAGCCTTGTCGAACGCCGCGTTGGTGCCGCCGGGATTGACGATAACTTTCACGTCGGGCCGGTCGATTTCGGCGATGGTCTG
>DASVGZ010000156.1:0-3916 GCA_036379275.1 Acidiphilium sp.
GAACGGCATGAGCGATATCGTGACCTTTGCGCGGGAGGATGCGGGTCAGCCGCCAGCGCTGTTTCCCGATTACCGATCGACGGTGCTGCGCTCGCCGCGCCAGCCGCCGGTGCGGATTCCGCCGACCCTGACCGAGACGACCGGTCCCGCCGGTTGTTGGGACCGGCTGATGGGAAGCGCGCTCGCCGATCTCACCGCGCAGCACAAGGGCGAGCCGATCGGCCAGCGCATCGTCGTCTCCGGCCTCGTGCTGGATGAGAACCGGCGGCCGGTGCCCGATACGGTGATCGAAATCTGGCAGGCGAACGCGGCGGGGCGCTACATCCATGCCAAGGATGACTGGCCGGCGCCGATCGATCCCAATTTCACCGGTGCGGGCCGGGTGATTACCGACGATCAGGGGCGCTATCGCTATGTTACCATCCGGCCGGGAGCCTATCCGTGGGGTAATCATCATAATGCCTGGCGGCCGGCGCATATCCATCTCTCCTTGCTTGGGCCGGCTTTCGCGACGCGGCTGGTGACCCAGATGTATTTTCCCGATGATCCGCTGATCGAGATCGACCCGATCGCCAATGCTGTGCCGTTGCCTTGGCGGAACCGGCTGGTCAGCCGGTTCGATATCGGCACGACCGAGCCGAACCGGGCGCTCGGCTACCGGTTTGATATCGTTCTGCGCGGGCGTGATATGACCCCGTGGGAGGATGGCCATGACGATTGACAATCAGAACCCCGAGGTGTTCGGGCAGACGCCGTCGCAGACGGTGGGGCCGTTTTTTCATTACGGCCTGCCGTGGAAAGGCGGAGCCGATCTGGTGGGCGCGTCGGCACTCGGGGCGCGGCCGGATCTGTTTCCCTCCGCGCACGACATGCTGAACACAGCGGTTTCGCACGAGACCCCGCACGGAGAGATCATCGAGATCGCCGGTTTCGTTTTCGATGGCGCGGGCAGGGGCGTGCCGGATGCGATGGTCGAGATCTGGCAGGCGAATGCGGCGGGGCGCTATGCCGCGCCCGGCGATGCGCGCGACGAGGTTCCGCTCGATCCGGGCTTCATCGGCTTCGGTCGTTCAGCGACCAGTGCCGAGGGCGAATACCGGTTCCGCACCGTCCGGCCCGGCCGGGTGCCAGGACCGGGCAATACATTGCAGGCGCCGCATATCGCGGTTTCGGTGTTCGGCCGGGGGCTGCTCAGGCGGCTCGCGACGAGGCTGTATTTCGCGGATGGCGCAGGCAACGACACCGATCCGGTTCTCGCCCGTGTGCCCGAGGCACGGCGCGGCACGCTGATCGCCCGGCGGGATGCGGACCGAATCTGGCGGCTGGATATCGTGTTGCAGGGCGAGCGGGAAACGGTATTTTTCGACTTATGACCGGATTTTTTCTTTGCACCAGGCCGGCAACGACGCCCGCGATGCTGGCGGTGTTCGACGATGCGGCGACACTGCGCCATGCTCTCGCTTTCGAGAGCGCGCTTGCCTGTGCGGAGGCGGAAACCGGTGTTATCGGCGAGGGAATTGCCGCGCGGATTACCGCTGCCTGTGCATCCATTTCGATCGACAGCGCCGAACTTGCCGATGAGGCGGCGCTGGCCGGAACGCTTGCGATTCCACTGGTGGCGCGGTTGCGCGCGGAGCTTTCGGGTGATCCTGAATCAGCGAGGCTGGTGCATCATGGAGCGACCAGCCAGGATGTCGCCGATACCGTTTTGATGTGTCAGGTTCAGGCGGCGTCGCGTTTATTGCTGGTCGATCTCGACCGCACACTTGCCGCGTTGGCCGTGCTGGCCGAACGATATGCCGGTCTTCCCGCGATCGGACGGACGCTTTTGCAGGATGCGATTCCGATCGGGTTCGGGCTGCGTTTTGCGCAATGGCTGCTGGGTTTGGCCAATGCCAAAGCGCGGTTGGTTAGCGAAACTGCGGCGGGCGTTGTGCTTCAGTTCGGTGGCGCCGCCGGCACGAGGGCCGGACTCGGCGGCAAGGGGGCGGAAATCGCGGCGCGGATGGCGGAGGCGCTCGGGCTGGGTGTTTCGGTGGCGCCATGGCACGCACGGCGTGGCAATATTGCCGGAATTGCCGCTTCGCTCGGTATCGTTATCGGTGCGCTCGGCAAGATCGCGCGCGATGTCTCGCTGCTCGCGCAGAACGGCGTGGGCGAGGCACGGGAACCGGCGATTCCGGGGCGCGGCGGATCGTCCGCGATGAAGCACAAGCGCAATCCGACCGGCTCGCAGATTGCCCTGTCGGCGGCGTTACGTGCGCCGGGGCTGGTTGCCGGCATTCTGGCCGGATTGCCCCAGGAAGAAGAGCGTGGGCTCGGCGGCTGGCAGGCGGAAGGACCGGCTCTCGTCGATCTGTTCCTGCTTGCCAGCGGCGCGGCGGCGGCGATCGCCGATATCGCCGAAGGGCTGGAGATCGACGAGGCCGCGATCGCGCGCAATCTGGCCAGGACCGGGCAGGATGCCGGTGAGGGCGCCGATATCGGCGAATCCCGCGCCATGGTCGATGCCATTCTCGCCACATACCGGAGCAGGTTCTGATGCCTTTTGCTGCGCATGACGGTGTTCGCCTTTACTGGAAGCTCGAGGGCGAGGCGGAGCGGCCGCCGCTCGTCCTGCTCCATGCGATCGGCACCGATATGGGATTGTGGGATGCGGCGGCGCCTGAATTGCTGAAGTCGTTCCGCCTGTTGCGGGTGGATGTGCGCGGCCATGGCGCTTCGGATGCTCCGGCTGGCGATTACAGCCTGGGTATTCTGGTCGCCGACGTTCTTGCGGCGATGGATGCGGCTGGGATCGGCAAGGCGGCTGTCGCGGGGGTTTCGCTCGGCGGCATGATCGCGATGGAAATGGCGTTCGCGGCGCCGGACCGGGTGGCGGCACTGGCGCTGGTCTGCACCTCCGCCGTGCTCGATTCCGCGCTCTGGGCCGAGCGGATCGTTGCGGTGCGGGCGAACGGCGTGGCCGCGATCGCCGAGGCGGCGATGGGCCGGTATCTGTCGCCGGGTTTTGCCACGGCGCACCCCGGGATTGCCGCGAGCATTCGCAACACCCTGCTTTCGACTCCCGCCGATGGCTATGCCGGGGCGGGGGCGGCGATCCGCGATATGGATCTGATCGGCCGGCTGCCCGATATTGCCGTGCCGACCCTCGTGGTTGCCGGAGACCGCGATGTTTCGACGCCGTTCGCCGGGCATGGCGAGCGGATCGCCGCCGCAATTCCGGGGGCGCGCGTGCTTCATCTCGATGCCGCTCATCTCGCCCCGGTTGAAGCGCCCGAGGCACTGGCCGCCGGTTTGCGAGATTTTCTGCTTCCGTCCACGGAACTTCGGGATGCCGAGACCGCGTTGGCCGAAGCCGGGACGGCGAACCGGCGGCGGGTTCTGGGCGATGCCTGGGTGGATCGCTCGCTTGCCAACCGCACCGCGTTCAACGCCGATTTTCAGGCGATGATCGCCCGGATCGCCTGGCACGAGATCTGGAGCCGGCCCGGTCTCGACGAGCGGATGCGGCGGCTACTGGTGATTGCCATCACCGCTTCGCTCGGGCGGTGGGAGGAATTCCGCCTGCATGTTCGCGCCGGGCTGGAACGCGGTGGGTTTTCCCGCGACGATCTCAGGGAAGTGCTGATGCAGACGGCGATTTATGCCGGCGTGCCTGCTGCCAACACCGCGTTCACCGAGGCGGCTTCGGTGATCGCGGCGCTGGACAAGGCGGGGTGATTACGGTTTCAGGCGATAGCCGGTGCGGAACATCCACCAGAGCAGGCCGATGCAGATTGCCATGAACAGGGCGGTGCAGGCGAGGCTGACGCCGACCCCGACATCGCCGGTGCCGTAAAAACTCCAGCGGAAGCCGCTGACCAGATAGACGACCGGGTTTGCCATGTTGATCGATCGCCAGGGTTGCGGCAGC
>DASVGZ010000157.1:0-5543 GCA_036379275.1 Acidiphilium sp.
CCGACAGCGTGGTGTTCATGGGGCTCGGCCGGACCTTCCAGATCTGGGAGCCGGATGCCGCGCTGCGCCGGCGCGAGGAGGCGCGGGAGCGCGCCCGCGCCCGTGGCCTGACCCTGCCGGCGGGAATTGCGTCATGACACCGCGCGAACCCGGCCATATCCCGGTGCTGCGCTGCGAGGCGGTGGCGTTGCTTGCCCCGCGCGACGGCGGTGTCTATCTCGACGGCACGTTCGGCGGCGGCGGCTACAGTGAGGCTCTGCTCGGCGCGGCGCGTTGCACGGTCTGGGCGATCGACCGTGATCCGGCGGCGATCGCGCGTGGCGCGGCGCTCGCCGCGCGTCATCCCGACCGGCTGCACCTGATCGAGGGACGGTTCGGTGATCTGCTCGACCTGATGGGCGAGGCCGGCGTGGCCGCGCTCGACGGCGCGGTGTTCGATTTCGGCGTTTCCTCGTATCAGATCGACGATCCCTCGCGCGGCTTCTCGTTCCGCGCCGACGGTCCGCTCGACATGCGCATGGGCACTACCGGCGAAACCGCGGCGATGGTGGTGAACGCCAGGCCGGAAGCCGAGCTTGCGGATATTCTTTACCGGTTCGGCGAGGAGCGCGCCTCGCGCCGGATCGCCGCGGCCATCGTCGCGCGCCGGGCGGAGGCGCCATTCGCGACCACCGCCGATCTCGCCGCGGTGATCCGCAGTGTCGTGCGGCCTGACAAATCCGGCATCGACCCGGCGACGCGCAGTTTTCAGGCGCTGCGCATCGAGGTCAATCAGGAACTGGCCGATATCGAGCGCGGCCTTTCCGATGCGGCGGCGCTGCTGGCGCCCGGCGGCAGGCTGGTCGCGGTCTCGTTCCATTCGCTGGAAGACCGGCTGGTCAAGCGGTTCATGAATACGGCTTGCGGCCGGGCTCCGGCGCCGTCGCGGCACGATCCGCTCGGCCTGATGCCGGAGGAGGCGCCCGGTTTCCGTCTTCTGACCAAAGGGGTGGTGACGCCAGGCGAGGCTGAATCCGCCGCCAATCCGCGCGCACGTTCGGCGCGACTGCGCGCCATCGAACGGATCGCCGCATGATCCGCCCGGTCACCTTCGTCAGCTTCGCGCTCGCCCTGTCTTCCGGGGCGTGGATGTTCGTGGTCAAGCATCAGGCCCGGCAGCTCGACGGCCAGATCGGCGCGGTGACCGCGCAGATCCGCTCCGCCGAGCAGAGTGTTCGCGTGCTGCGGGCCGAATGGGCGCTGGAGAACGATCCGAACCGGCTTGGGCAGCTCGCCGCGATGTTCCTACCCGGACTGAAGCCGATGGCGCCGGACCAGTTGGTGACCTGGGCGCAACTCGCGGACCGGCTGCCGCCGCCCGGTTCTCCCGCGCCTGGAGAAGCCACGTCTCCCGGGTCGTCCGGCCTGCCGCTACCGCCGCCTCTGCCGGATCAGACGCCGGGTGCGACCTCATCCGGTCTGGTCGCCTCTGCGGAGGTACCGGCGGTATCGTCGCAGATGGTGGCGGAAACCACTCCCTCTTCGACGCAACATGCTTCGACTCAAGCGGCCTCGACGCAGCTCGCGGCGGCCCGGCCTGCGACGGTGACGCGGACTCCGGCGCCTGCGGTCAGGCGCGTCGCGTTGCAAGTCGCCCGCCCGGCCACCCATGTGCAGGTGCCGCAGCATTCCGCGCATCACACTGCGCCCGCATATTCCTATGCGGTTCCTGCCAGCCGGTCGGTGGGGCGGTCGGTTGGCCAGTCTGTCCTGGCACCGCGTCATGAAGTTCACCCGATGGGGGCGAGGGTGATGACGATCACCGCCCGTTCCGCGCCGGTCCGGCCTGCCGTGTCCCGGCCGGAGCCCATGGGCGCCCCGACTGCGTTCCAGCCGACCCATCAATCGGTGTTCGGCAGCTATGCCGCCAATCTGCCGCCGCCACGCCCGGCCGGCGGGACTGTTCCGTGACCAGGATTCCATCGCCGGACCAACCACCGCCCAACGGGCTGCGTCGTGCCGAATCCTGGGGGACAGCGCGGCGGCGCGGTGCGCCTGAACAGGGAGCGACGCCGCGCATGGAGCATGTGCGCGTCACCAGCCCCGACCTTGCCCGACGCGCGGCACTCGGCGTTCTGCAGAAGCGACTGGTTTTCGGGCTGCTCGGCTTCGCGGTCCTGTTCCTCGTGATCGCCGGACGGCTCGTCGACATTTCGGTGATCCATCCGATGAAGCCGGACGCCGCGGCGATCGCGGCGCAGACCCCGCGCACCAACATCGCCCTGCCGCCGCCCGCGCGCGCGGAGATTACCGGCCGCAACGGTGTCATCCTCGCGGTCTCGCTGCCCGGCGCGGCACTTTACGCCAATCCGAAGCAGGTGGCCGACCCGGCGCGCGCCGCACGGATGATCGCGCAGGCGATTCCGAAGCTCGATCCCGCCTGGGTCGAGCACCGCCTCGCCGACCGCAAGCGCGATTTCGTCTATCTCGACCGGGATCTGACGGCGGCCCAGGAACTCGCGGTCAACCAGCTCGGCATTCCCGGCGTTTATTTCGAGAACACCGAGCACCGCCATTATCCGCAAGGGATTCTGGCGGCGCATATCCTCGGCGGGGTGACGCCGGATCAGCGCGGCATCGCCGGGGTGGAGCAGTATTTCAACAAGCGACTGACCGATGATCCGGCCCGGCCGCTGCGCCTGTCGATCGATATCGGTGTCGAAGGCATCGTCCGCGACGAGGTTTTGCAGGCGATGAAGGACTGGGATGCGATCGGCGCCTGCGGCATCGTGGTGTCGGCGCGCACCGGGCGGGTGCTCGCGATGGCGAGCGTGCCCGACTACAATGCCAACGATCTCGGCACCGCGCCGGCCGATGCGCGGTTCAACCGCTGCGTTTCGGGTGACTACGAGCCGGGCAGCGTGTTCAAGCTGATGACGGTGGCGATGGCGCTCAACTCCGGCATGATCCATTACTGGGACCGGTTCGACACTTCGCATCCCCTGCATCTCGGCCGCTTCACGATCACCGATTTCGAGCCGGTGCATTTCTGGATGGGGGTGCCGCACATCCTCACGGTGTCGTCGAATATCGGGGCGTCGCGGATGGCGGCGGTGCTCGGGCCGCAGATCCAGCGCGCCTGGCTCGGCAAACTCGGGTTTTTTCGCAAGCCGCCGATCCAGCTCCCGGAGGCGCAACCGGCGATCTATCACTCGAAAGCCGACTGGAAACTGCTGACCACGTTGACCGTGAGTTTCGGCAACGGCATCGCGATGTCGCCGCTGCAACTGATTTCCGCCGTTGTGCCGATCGTCAATGGCGGTATCTGGTATCCGCCCTCGCTGCTCGCGGGCACGCCCGGTGCGCCGCCGCCCGAAGGGGTGAGGGTAATGAGTGCGCACGCCTCGCTTCTGATGCGCAAGATGATGCGTGACGTGGTAATGGCGAAGGGTGGTTCCGGCACCTATGCCCGGGTGCCGGGCTATCTGGTCGGCGGCAAGACCGGAACCGCCCAGGTGGTCGGGCCGAACGGGCGTTATCTCAAGCACCTGAACAATGCCGCGTTCATGGCGGCCTTCCCGATGAACGACCCGCGATACGTCGTCTATGTCGTCGTGCTGCACCCGCACGCGACCAAGAAGATGATGCCGTTCTGCTACGGCTTCACCACAGGCGGCTATGTCTCTGCCCCGGCCGTGGCGCGGATCATCTCGCGAATCGGGCCGATGCTCGGGATCATGCCGCTCACCGGTGCTGCGCTGACCGAGGCGCAGAACGAACTTGCGATGCCGCTCGACCCGCCGGCGCCGCCGGGTCAACCGATGCTGGGACCGGGCCATCCGTTCCCGCCCGGCGCCAGCAAATACGCCTATATCCTGGCCGGCCAGAAACCGCCGGCGACGATCGACGAGGCGGCGCACGACGCGGCGCTGGCGCGCACCGAACTCTGGCAGCCGCTCGGTCCCGCGGCGGAGACGATCAGTACCCATGCGCCGCCTCCGCCGCTGGTTCCGCCGCTCGGCGCCGGGGCTGCGTCGCATCAGGCCATGAATATCGGCGCGGTCGGTCATGAGGGGGGATGACCTGATGGCCCGGCTCGCCGGCACAACCTTGCCACCGCCCGGCTGGATGATCGGCGCCGATGCCGAGATCACCGGTATCACGGCTGACAGCCGCGCGGTGCGCCCGGGCATGATCTTTGCCGCTCTGCCGGGTGTCCACGCGGACGGACGCGCCTTCATCGCCGATGCGGTCGCCCGGGGCGCCGCTGCGGTGCTGGCGCCCGAAGGGACGGCGTGGCCGGCCTGCACACCGCCGCGCCCGCTTCTGGCCGACCCCGAACCGCGCCGCCGGCTCGCCGAGATCGCCGCCCTGCTCGCCGGGCCGATGCCGCATTCTATCCTCGCGGTCACCGGCACCAATGGCAAGACATCGACGGTCGATTTCCTGCGCCAGATGATGGCGATGGCGGGAAAACAGGCTGCCTCGCTCGGTACGCTCGGGCTGATCGCGCCCGGTTTTCCGCCCGGTGCGAGCCTGACCACCCCCGATCCGGTCAGCCTCGCCGAAACCATGGCGCGGCTGAAATCGGCCGGGATCGAGCATGTCGCGCTCGAAGCCTCGTCGCACGGGCTCGACCAGCGCCGGCTGGACGGGCTGCACCTCGCGGGCGCCGCCTTCACCAACCTGACCCGCGACCATCTCGACTATCATGGCGACATGGCCGCCTACCGTACGGCCAAGCTGCGCCTGTTCGCCGAATTGCTGCCGCCCGGAGCGCCGGTTGCCGCGATGGCCGATCTCGACGCCGAAACCCTGGCTGCGCTGCGGGAGATCGCGAAGCGCCGCCATCTCGATTTCTCGACCGTGGGCGAGAACGGTTCCGCGATCCGGCTGGCCGAAGCTCGTCCGCTGCCGGAAGGCCAGGCGCTGAGTGTCTCGGCGGGCGGCAGGGCGCGGGAAATCATCCTGCCGCTGCCCGGCCGGTTCCAGGCCGATAACGCCCTGCTCGCCGCCTGCCTCGCGCGCGCAAGCGGCGTCGATTCGGCGCTCGACAGTCTCGCGGCACTTGCCCCGGTGCGCGGTCGGCTGGAACGAGCGGCGGTTCTGCCGAACGGCGCCGCTGCCTATGTCGATTACGCCCATACGCCGGATGCGCTGGAGCGGCTTCTCGCGGCGCTGCGCCCGCACGCGGCGGGACGGCTGGTCCTCGTTTTTGGCGCGGGGGGCGACCGCGATCGCGGCAAGCGTCCGCTGATGGGAACCATCGCCGCACGCGATGCCGATGTCGCGATCGTCACCGACGACAATCCGCGCGGCGAGGAGCCGGGCGCGATCCGCGCGGCGATTCTGGCCGCCTGTCCGGGGGCGGCCGAGATCGGCGACCGCCGCTCGGCGATCGCGGCCGGGCTGGCGCTGCTTCGCCCCGGTGATGTTCTCGCCGTCGCCGGCAAGGGTCACGAGCAGGGCCAGATCGTCGGCGATGCGGTGCTGCCGTTCGATGATGCCTCGGTGATCCGGGAACTTGCGCCATGAGCGCGCTCTGGACCGAGACGGATCTGTCG